>JASFPE010000047.1:0-18758 GCA_050116155.1 Desulfobacterales bacterium | reverse complement strand
GTTTTGGCCAATGCGAACTTATTCGTGTTTTCCCAGGACGGAATAATCTGATTATGCTTTAATATCCAGGCGGCGGTACTGAAATGTTCTTTGGGCTTTTCAAAGTCTCCCATTTCGAAATAAGATTCACCCAGAAAAAAATGCGCCAGTGCGTGAAATATAACCAGATTAATCCTTTCACAAAATTCGCGACCCTCGGATAAATGGTCGATCGCTCTTTCAAACAGCCCCCTGCCATAACAGGCAATACCATGGCAGACCGAAGCCATTGCTTTGGAGAAAATATCACCACTTGCATTGGCGCCCTGCAGGGCCTCTCTGCTGGTCTGGTAGCTGAGATCAATTCCACCACGGACGTAATGAATAAAATAGCTGAGATTGCTCTTCATAATGGAAGTGCCCCAGAGACTGTTGGCCACAAGATTGATCTCAAGTGCTTTGTCAAAATGGGAAACTGCTTTCTCAAATTCACAATTCACCGATCGAACGATGCCCAGCCAGAAGTTTGAAAACAGGATAGACACCATATCGTTTAATTCTCGCGAGATGACTAACGCATCTTCCAGGTAATTAAAGGCTTTGTCAAAATCTTCTTCAACCTGAAAATGATAGGTCCCCAGGATGGTATATATTTGAGAAAGCCTGCGCTTGTATCCCCGGGCTTTGGTGAGATCCACGATAGGCTGCACGGCCCGCTTGGCATCGGCATGATAACCGATCTGGATTGAATACAGCCCCAAAACCGTTCTCGCATCGATGAGCTCTTTTTGCAACTCATCTGACTGGGGCAATCTTTCAAGACAATAGATTCGTTTCCTGGCATACTCAATGGCATCGACAAGGGAACCTGCTTTTTCGGTTTTTCTTTCCGCCAATCTTGAATATTTCGCCCCTTTTTCATAATTTTCACTAATAATATAGTGCTCTGCCAGCATACCATAATAGGCTTCGATATTATCCTGGTAAATTTCCTCCACCGCATTGCCGATTTGTTCGTGCAGCCGCCTGCGGTTACGCTTCAATATGGATTCATAGACCACCTCACGCGTCAGGTTGTGCTTGAAGATATAGGTCGACTGCGGATATATTCCCCGCTCATAAAGAAGCTCGGCGTCTTTCAACTCAGATAAAAACTGCAGCAATTCCTGTTCCGGCAGATCCAGCACGTGGGAGATTAATCTCAGGCTAAACTCTCTCTCGATCACCGAACCGGTCTGTAGTACCCATTTAGCACCTTCGGGCTGGGCGTCCACTCTGGCCATAATGACGTCCTGGATAGTGGAAGGTATCGCCACAGCCCCGGTATTCTTGGACAGGTGATATTCGCCGTTGTCCTTTTGAAGGATATCAAGATCTATTAAGGATCGGATAAACTCTTCAATGAAAAAGGGGATGCCTTCCGCCTTTTTTAAAATCAGGTCTTCAAGTTCTTTTTCGAGCTCCCCGGTGCCCAAAAGATGGGCGACCATCTCCAGGCTGTTTTGATTGGTAAGACGCTTTAAAAATACCTGGCTATGATAGGACTTTGTGCTCCAGGAGTGCATAAATTCGGGGCGAAATGTGCAGATGACCAATATTCTGGTACCGGGTATACTGCCCACAAAATCACCCAGTAACTCAAGGGCGGTTTTGTCAATCCAATGCAGATCCTCAATGGCGACGATCAGCGGTCGGCTCTGCGATCTTTTGAAAAGGATATTCTTAATCGCCTCAAATATCCGGTTTTTGCGTTCTTCCGGACTCATGGCGATTTCATCAATACCGCTGTCACCGATGGATAAAAGCTTGAGAAGATTGGGAAGGGTCAAGGCCTCATCGACGTTAAATCGTTGCAAGCCTTTATTCACTTTTCGTTGAATCTCGGAAGCATCATCGGTTTCGTGAATTTTAAAAATTGACTTTAAAATATCTATCACCGGATGGTAGACAACGCCCCTGCTGTAAGAAAGACACCTGCCTTCCAAAAAGGTCGCATCTTCGTTGGCAACCGCCTTGCGGAACTCATACAAAACCCTGGATTTTCCCAGGCCGGCCTCTGATACAATCGAGACCACCTGGCCCTGGCCCTCCTTTGAGCGTTTAAATGCATCCAACAACAGATCGAGCTCCCACATTCTTCCCACCAACGGCGTTAGCCCCCGCTCAGCACTTACATCAAAGCGCGTCCGACGGGTGCTCGGCGCAATGACACGATAGGTTTTGACAGCATCTTCTTTGCCTTTTACCGCCAGTTCACCCAAGGCCTCGAAGCGAAAAAGCCCCTCGGTAAGCACAAATACCTCCTCGGTAATATACGTGCTTCCGGGTTCTGCCAAACTTTCCATCCGGGAAGCCAGATTGACCGTATCCCCCACCGCTTTGAACTCTACCCGCAGGTCATTGCCTAAGGTGCCGACAACTACCGGTCCGGTGTGTATGCCGACACGCATTTTAAGCTGGGGAATATTTTTCTTATTCTGTTTGATTTTTTCACTAAACCGGGCCATCTCCCGGTGAATGGCATAGGCTGAGCGGATCGCCCGCTGGGGTGCATCTTCCAACGCAACCGGAGCACCAAAAAGTGCCATAATCCCATCTCCGGTCATCTCATTGACCGTGCCTTCATAATCGTTGACCTTGTGAATCAAAATCTCGTAGACCTGATCCATGACCGTATAAGCTTCCTCGGGACCGAGTATGTCTGAAAGAGCCGTAAAGCCCGCCATGTCGCAAAACATCACCGTTACCTGCCTGCGTTCGCCCTCGATTCGATCTCTTTGAGACAGGACTTTTTCCGTCAAGCCTTTGGGGAGGTATCGCTGAATTTTGGTTAACTTTTCGTTAAAAGAAAGTTCTCTGGCGGGTAAGGTCGAGGCAAAGCTTAATTTATGGCCACAATTACCACAGAATCTATCGCTGCGACGCACCTCGGCGCCACATTGGGGACAGGCTGCGGACAGCTCCGCACCACATTCACGGCAGAACTTGTTTACATCAGGATTTTGAGTCTGGCAGCTCTGGCATTCCATATTAAAAATAATGTTGATGGTGGGAAGAAAAACGCTGTCTCCTAGATATTACTAGGCACTCACACTGTCAAGGATTTTGCATAAATGAGGGGTTTTTTAGATGAGTCCCACTCCTTGGCGGGATTTCGCGTCTCGATTCTTTTCTTTAATGTGTTCAACAAGCCGCAATAATCAGGTTTGCCGGTTTGCCCGTTGCCAGTTTAGCCCGTTAAAAATATGGATTTTATCCGATTTGAACCGGCAAACGGGCTCACGGGCCAACCGGCTAAACCTTTTACTACGTTAGCATTTTGAGCCGGCTCGCAACACAGCCATCGGGCAAGGGATGAAGCTTATTAAACCAGTTTAGGGGGTTACCCAGATGTAATCGGCTATCCCCAGCTCTACTTCGCCACCCACACTGGCAAGATAGATGGTCCGGAAAGAAGCGCCAGTACGCCGAAAGGCCCTATCTGGAATGCCATATTTAAATTGGATGTGTCCATTTCCGGCTAAAACCACCAACATATCTTCTTTCAGATTTTGAGCAATGGCTTCGGCCATAACATCTTCCCAGACACACTGGGCCATATAAAAATACTCGAAATTATCTAGCATACCCATATGGCGATGTTGTTTATATACTTTCTCTACATAAGCTCTATGAGCAGTATTCGATAGATCGATTTTTTCTGGAAGATGCTTTTTATCATCTCCAAAAATACTCTCAATACCGCCACGAGCTATCTTCCGTTGGATATGAGGTGGTATATTGAGCCCTACAAGCTTTATCCGGTTTTCCTTTACGAAATTGAGAATATCACTGTACAAATCGAAATCGAATTTCCAATTGTAAGACCAATGCGTTTTCTCCTTAAAACTTTTTCGATCCAACTGGCCGTCTGACCACTGATCCAGTATCGGTTGATAGGAATGATCAAACATTTCCATGCCAACGGCCATAGAGGCGTGGGTTTTATAGATGGCCTGGATTATTTGCAGCTGAATACCATGGTGATATTTATCCGTGTGTGACTCCCCGATGTAAATGACGCTTTGATCATTCAAATCGCCCAATAACTCCTCAAATGTTACTAACTTACCGGTTTGCCCGGAAATGATGGTACCTTCTTGAAATGACGCAGGAATGTCTTTTATCAAAAGTGTTTTTGGCACCACGGCACATCCCCAAAATAAAATGATTAAAGCCAGCAAGCATAACAGGATAGATCGCCAATTTTTGCAAAAGAGATTTTGTTCATGAACAGTAGCAAATCTCATAGCTTGATTTTTTCCGAAACTACGCATAATATTGAAGTATGTATTCCAAAAAAGATCCCGTATTTAGAAAAGCAGTTATACCCTGGTATCGTTCCAACAAAATATATATCTTTGCCACGGTATTTATGTTGCTTGTATTTTTGTTTGGACTTGCAGGCGTTTCAGTGGCAAGCGAAAACGACATGTATAGCCGCTATATCTGGGTGCCTATTTTACTGGTTGCCCTGAGTGCAATGATCATCACCACCACCACTTACCGCCTGGTTAAACGGTATTTCACCCGAACATCAAAAGACGGCTTCCTCATTGATTGATTTCCTCGCAATATAGCCTTGCCTTTCCAGCCATGGATAGATGAGTTCAATAAAATAGTGAAGTATTCGAGCGGAAGCCCCCCAAATGGTCACATCCAGAAAAGGATAGGTGAGTTCTTTAACACCGAGCTGTCGGCCATGATAGTCATGGGCCTCATGCGTCTGTACAACCTTCTTTAAAGGAATTTCAAGCACTCTCGATATTTCGATGGTGTCGCACCGGACAGGCCCTTTACCGTTCCACCAACCGACAAACACTTCAATATCTCTGGGTTTAGTAACCGTCTGAAAATGTCCCAGCGATCCCATAAATTCAACCTGATTGCGGGAAATATTTAGCTCTTCTTTGAGTTCGCGAAACGCGGCAGCCAGGGGGCTGGCATCATGTTTATCAATATGCCCACCCGGAAATGCAATCTGGTTGCGCCAGGGATAGCCATCGCTGTCGGATTTCTGTATGGCTAAAATATTGAGTTCATGTCTCTCAAACAAAAGCAAAAATACGCAGGCCGCCCGATAGGAATCTTCGCTCGGAGGACCCGGTGGCGTATCATCATCAATTATCTGTTTCAGGCTGGAAAAATCGATTGGAATATCCCCCCCTCCTTTACTTTATGTAAGCATTCACTCTTGAATAGCCGATAATAACAATGTTCTAAACGTCAACGATTCAATTGCGGATTTTGGATTGAAAGTCTTAATGGTGTTTGGTGTTTAGTGTTTGGTCTTTGGTCTTTGATTTTCCGCATTCCGAATTCAAATCCCTTTATTCCTCAATTTTTATTTTCTGAATTCTGCATGAGTGTTAATATGTTTTTTAATTGGTCGGGTGGAATGAAGCCTGGGCGGTGTCCTATAATCTCACCATCTTCAGCGATAAACCAGTTATCCGGAAGGCCTTTGACTCGAAACAAAGAGGCGGTTTGAACTTCCCGTTCAGCATCGACTTTAATGGGTATAAAATTTTCATTGAGCGAGGCAATCACCACCGGATCTTTAAATGTGCTGTTTTCCATTACTTTACACGCTGCACACCAATCCGCATAAAAATGAATAAAAACCTTCTTTTTTTCGAATTTACCACGGGCCATCCCCGCATTAAAGGAGTGCCATTGTATTTCCTGAGAAACGGCCACTCCGGAAGGAACCCCAAATGACAGGCAAAGCAACAACACAAAAACCCAGCGAATAACACTTAATTTCATATTCATATCCCCTGCCCACTGGTCATCCAATCAGTAGGACTTGGGCGCAAGATTACTGGTTATTTTCAAAACCCGCCGAAAGCGAGCAATCCCGCCATAATGAAGGCGGATAAATCCGCCACACTGATGACGGAGAAGTTCAAGCCACCCACTATGCGGATTGTCTTTAACTCCACCTGGGAAATGATGCTGAATGCTAGAGAAAGGTGTCTAGATGATTCATCAAGATTCAATAAAAATATACTAACATCTATATGCTTGATTTGCAATCACGGCAGGCTTATTCGCAGACACCTGGCAGCTGCACCGTCTTCGCCAGTCTTGCTTCAGAGATGATGTTTTGCAAATAATTAATCTGTTACGACTTACGTGCATTGTTATTCGCAAAATTCTTTATCATCACCTCGCCCAATTCCTTGGAGCGATTGGTGGCGGCTTCGACGGCGTGTATCAGCGTTGTGCGAAGCCCACCCTCTTCTAAGGTGGCCAACCCGGCGATTGCGGTTCCACCCGGAGAGGTGACCTTATCCTTCAGCTGTCCGGGATGCTCCTGGGTTTCCAGCAAGAGTTTGGCTGCCCCTAAAACAGTTTGTGTGGCGAGAAATAGCGCTTCTTGCCGTGCCAAACCCATTTTAACTCCCGCATCGGCAAGGGCATCAACAATTAAAAAAATGTAGGCCGGACCGCTTCCGCTCAGGCCGGTAATGGCATCCATAAGGTAGTTTTCTTTTAAGAAAATGCTCTTCCCGATGGAGTTAAAAATGGCAAGCGCCAAATCGATATCCTCTTGAGTGGCATGCGCACCGGCTGCGATGGCTGAGGCCGCTTCTTTGACCGAGGCCGCAATATTGGGCATTACCCGTATAAGGCGTAAATCTTTATCCAGACACGTTTCAATGGCAGCCATGGGAACACCGGCGGCTATCGAAATGACCAGCTTGGACATATCCAATTTCTCTGCTGTTTCTTTAAGCACCGCGGCAATAATCTGGGGCTTTACCGCATAAACGATAATATCTGATTCCACCACAGCTTCTACATTGTCGGTTGTCGTCCGCACCCCATATTCTCTCCTGATTTCATCGAGTTTTTCTTTCCTTATATCCGTGCAGATAATATTTTTAGGCTCCGACGATTCGGAAACGATCAGGCCACTGATGAGTGCTTCCCCCATGTTTCCGGAGCCAAGGATGGCAATTTTTTTATCATTTAGCATGCCGGTGATTCTCCTTATCCTGAATTTTGAGATATGATTTAGACGTAAAGCTCTTTCTTTAAAGATTTGCCTTAAGTAAGTCAAGTAAATAATCCATCAGATGCGCGATACTCGTTACTTGATGCTCGATGCTGGATGCTGGATACTGGATACTCGATGACGGCTGAACCTCGATATTGTTTCAAAGATATCGTGTATCGTGCAACCAGAATCGAGCATCCCGTATCGAGAATCCAGCATCAATCCCAAATATTAAAAACCTTGCTTGACGTGTGCCCGTTTACATATTATAATGGTCTAACCATTATAACTATTTAAATAAGGATCTATCCATGTTTCAGACCGCCAAACAGACCAAGGTTTTTCAGGATGTGGTTGAGCAAATCCAGGAGGCCATCTTTGATGGCCGGCTCAAGACCGGGGATATGCTTCCGGCAGAACGAGAGCTAAAGGAAATGTTCAGTATCAGCCGCGGCACTTTACGCGAAGCACTGAGGGTACTTGAACAAAAAGGTTTAATTGAAATTAAATTGGGGGCTGGTGGTGGCTCCGTAGTTAAAGCCGTCGATACCGAACAAATCAGCGAAAGCCTTGGTTTGTTGATTCAATCTCAGAAGGTTTCACTGAATCATTTAGCCGAATTTCGCGAAGATGTGGAGGGCATTGTGGCTGCTCATGCAGCCGAAAGAGGCACCAGACACCAGATTCAAGAATTAAATCGGCTTCTCAATCAGGCACGTGCCTGTGTTGAACAGGGCAGTTCCCAGCGTAATGCATTTATCGAAATCGATAAACGAATTCATATGACGCTGGCCGATATTACCGTTAATCCTATTTATATATCCGTGCTTCACTCGATCCACGAAAACATCCATCGTTATTATGACCGATTTCTTTCTATGGAGAGACGCGAACTGCAGGAAAATTATCAAGACCTCTGCGACCTTGTTCAAGCCGTGGAAAATGCAAATTCAGACCAGGCCCGCAGAATCGCCCAAAACCATGTGCGGCGATTTAGTCAGTATATGCAGGAAAGGGCACAAGAAGAGGATAATCCACCTTGAGCCGGTTGCCGGTTGGCCGGTTACGCCAGTCAACAGCAAGATCCATCGGACAAAAAAACCGGCTAACGGGCAAACCGGCAAACCGGACAACCAAAATTAAAATACTTTTTTCTATGAACCAGTATCGCATCACCAAACATCCGATTCTCGAAATTCCCGAGAAGCAAAAAGTTATCTTTACCTGGAACGGTAAACAATTATCCGGCTACGCGGGTGAAATGATTTCGGCAGCTTTGTTTGCCAATGGGGTCCATATTTTCGGTCATCATCACAAAGATTACAGTCCGCAAGGAATGTTCTGCGCCAATGGCCAGTGCTCCCAGTGCATGGTCATTGCCGACGGTCTTCCAGTAAAGTCGTGCATGACGCCATTGCGAGATAAAATGGTGGTGCGAAGCGTGGAAGGGCTTCCCAAACTGCCTGAGGATGACCACCTGCCCAAATTCGGCGATGTTCCCATCGAGGCGGTGCAAGTGTTAATCATCGGTGGCGGTCCTGCCGGTTTGTCGGCAGCCATAGAGCTCGGCAAGCTCGGTATTCAAACATTGATTGTCGATGATAAGGATCGTCTAGGCGGCAAATTGGTTCTTCAAACCCACAAATTCTTTGGATCCGTGGAAGATTCGTACGCCGGTACCCGTGGATTTGAAATTGCCAGAATTCTAGAGGAATCGCTTTCTGAATATCCATCCGTACAAGTCTGGTTGAATACCACCGCCGTGGCAATATATTCAGATAAAATCGTCGGATTAATAAAAAACAATCGATACCACAAAATAAAGACTGAGAAACTTCTAGTGGCTACGGGGGCAAGAGAGAAGATGCTCTCATTTCCGGGCAATACGCTGCCGGGCGTATATGGTGCCGGCGCTTTCCAAACCCTTGTCAATCGCGACCTGGTGAAATCTTCTCAGCGGGTATTGATTGTCGGTGGTGGCAACGTGGGTCTGATTGCCGGCTATCATGCTATCCAAGCCAACATCGAGGTGGTTGCGCTGATTGAAGCTCTCCCCCAGGTGGGCGGGTATAGGGTACATGCCGACAAGCTTAAACGCCTGGGCGTTCCCATATTTACCAGTCATACTGTGGTCGCAGCCCATGGATCGGACAGGGTAGAATCAGTCACCATTGCCCGACTCAACAGGGATTGGGCAATCATAGCGGGAACACAGAAGACTTTTAAGGTCGATACGCTGCTCATTGCAGTGGGACTGGCCAAGGTTAATGAATTTTATCTGAAAGCCAAACAATGGGGCATGGATGTGTGGTGTGCCGGTGATGCCCAGGAGATTGCCGAGGCCTCCGCCGCGATGTTCACCGGTAAGATTGAAGGGTTCAAAATCGCTAAATCCCTCGGGCGTGTGAAGGGGTCAATTCCAACACAATGGGATCAGAAAGCCACCATTTTGAAATCCAAACCCGGTCGCGAAGATAGAAAAAAGCCGCCGCAAAAAGACGTCGGTGTGTTTCCGGTCTTCCATTGCTATCAAGAAGTACCCTGCAATCCCTGCACCTCGGTATGTCCGGTTGACGCCATTCGCACCGAAAACGATGAAATTACCGGATTACCCTATATAGAGGACCTGGAGGCCTGTACCGGATGCGCCAGTTGCATCGCCATTTGTCCCGGTCTTTGCGTCAGTTTGGTGGATTACCGGGAAGACCCCGAACATCCTCTGGTCACATTGCCTTATGAGATTTGGCGCGAGCGGGTAACCGTCGGTCAAAGGCTGCCGCTCACAGATATTGACGGCGCCATCCTGGGTTATTATCCGGTCGAAAAGGTGCGCACCAGAAAAAAATATCCCGGCACCCTTTTGGTGTGGCTGAAGGTCGATAAAGCCGTTGCCAAATCGGTGGTCGGTATCTGGGTCCAGGAACAACAGGTTGAGCCTTCTAAAATTTACGAAAAAGAACTTCCTCCGGATGATGCCATTGTTTGCCGCTGTGAACGGATTACGGCCGGGGAAATAAAGACGGCAATTCGAGAGGGTGTCAGAGACATAAACCAATTGAAAGCGTTGACCCGAGCCGGAATGGGAGCCTGTGGTTCAAAGACCTGTCGACCGATGATCTGGCGTATTTTCAAAGAAGAAGGCATCGATCTGGCGACCGTGACCGACAGCGTCGATCGACCCCTGTTTGTGGAAGTTCCTATCGGAGTGTTGGCTGGAGTCAAGGAACGTTTCGATAACAGGGGGTAATCATATTTTACATAATCACCATAAAAAAACGTTTTCTGTATGAAAATAATGAAATCCGAATATCGAAATACGCAACAATTTCGAATTACCTAAATTCTAATGACCAAAACAGAGCATCAATTTCTTGATGTCAGAAAACGCTGCCGTTTCGGTCATTGGGACATTCGGATTTAGGATTTGTTTCGAATTTCGAGTTTCGAATTTAAATAAGCCTGGAATTCAGGTTGCCCTAGATTTTGCCCGCTTGGGAGTCATAAACTTGAGTAATGATGTAATAATAGCTGGTGCCGGCTCCGTCGGCGTTCCCACCGCCATGGCCCTGGGACAGATGGGGGTCAAAACCCTGGTCATAGACATGAACCCCTCGCCGGGCCAGGGAGAAAACAAACATGCTATCGGTGGTGTGCGGGCAACTCACTCCGACCCGGGCAAAATACTTGTTTGTCGACGATCCTTAGAAATATTATCCACCTGGCAAGATCGGATGGGTGATAACATCGAGTGGCTCAAAGGAGGATATGTTTTCCCGGTATACCGCAAAAGCGATGAAAAAATGTTGAAGGGGCTGCTTCCCATTCAAAAAAAACACCATTTGAATATTGATTTTATAAGTGCTGAAAAAATAAGTAAAATAATTCCGGGAATCAACCCTAAGGGGTTGCGTGGTGGTACCTTTGCACCGGATGACGGCTCGATCTCGCCGCTATTGTCCATTAACGCCTTTTATCGACAGGCACTAAAACAGGGCGTCGAATTTCGGTTCAAAGAAAAAATCGAGAATTTATTGTGCAACAAAGGTAAGGTTATTGGCGTAACAACCAATCTGTCTACCCACAAAGCCCCGATAATTATTGATGCCGCCGGGCCCTTTTCCCCGCAAATGTGCCAGACCGTTCAAGTGGATCTCCCGGTAATTCCCGATTCCCACGAAGGTGCTATCACCGAACCGGTTCAGCCGTTTTTCCAATGCATGGTGGTTGACATCAGACCTGCACCAGGCTCCAAAAACTATTATTTTTATCAGAACAGGCACGGCCAAGTGGTTTTCTGCATTACCCCCGATCCCCCCATTGTCGGAACGGATAGACGCGAAACCTCGCGCTTCTTGCCCCAGGTGTGCACGCGCGTCATCAATCTTTTACCCCGTTTAAAGAATCTGCGGGTTCGGCGAACCTGGCGCGGTTTGTATCCGATGACTCCGGATGGCTCACCCCTGGTCGGATGGAATCGCGATGTGAAAGGGTTGCTGCACGCCACCGGAATGTGCGGGCAGGGATTGATGATGGCACCCGGCATTGCCGAGGTGATTGCCCGAATGATCACCGAAACGACTACCCAGGCCGACAAAGTAATACTTGAAGAATTTTCTCCGTACAGGGACTTTAAAGCACAAGAAGCGCTAAAGTAAGGCTGGTCGATGGTTTCTGGCTACTGGTCGCTGGCTGCTGGTCGTTGGCTCCCGGCCAAAAGTCGCTTTTTTCTTAAAATTACTTAGCGGCGATTATGCGAAGATTTGAATCTTGATTGCAGATAAAGAGGATTATATACTTAAAATTTTATAAAATATTTGATATGACCAGTGACCAGTGACCTTAATATTGAATTAGGAAATGTAAGTACCATTAGATTGTAATCCAAACATACGCATAAAGGAGAAGAAGATGCCTGACTTAAAATTGAAAGAGGTAAAAACCCATGCATACGAAAGACCGGCCATCGAAAAAGGTTACACCGACCACAGCCTGTATGTAAATATTTCTGATTCGGAAATTACCATCAAACCGGTGGATACCAAAACAAAAGAGACGTTTATCGGTGGTAAGGGTTATGACCTGTGGTTGCTGTGGAATGCCGTTAAGCCCACAACAAAATGGAATGATCCTGAAAATGAGATCTGTATTGCTGCCGGTCCTCTGGGTGGTACTCCCAATTATCCGGGGTCAGGCAAAAGCATCGTCACCACTCTTTCTCCGACGACAGCCAGCGTCATCGACTCAAATGTCGGTGGATATTTCGGGCCCTATCTTAAATTTTCCGGTTTTGATGCCCTGGAAATACAGGGAAAAACATCCAGTGAGACCGTCATTTTCATTGACGGTGTCGATCAGAAGATTCAAATCTTTGAATCCACCGGGTTGCCGGACAATGCTTATGCGCTCTCAGCCATGCTGACTGAATATTTTGCCGCAGGAAAACCACGCAGCATTTCGGTGGTATCCGCCGGTCCAGGGGCAAAAAATACCCTGATCGGCTGCCTGAATTTTACCTGGTACGATGTCAAACGTAAACGCGCACGTTACAAACAGGCAGGCCGCGGCGGTATTGGAACGGTTTTCGCCGACAAAGGCATCAAAGCCCTGGTGGTTCGTTGGGATACCGTCACCGCAGACACCAACAATCCGGCAGACAAGGCGGCTTTGAAAGACGTCGCGAAGCTGCATTCGCGCGAAATCGTGGAACTGGATCCCAAACAAAACGAGATGTCACGCATCGGCACCACCCATCTGGTGACCATTATGAATGACCATGATCTGCTGCCTACTCATAATTTTCGATTCGGGCAGCATCGGGAGGCACCCAATATCGGCCAGGCCGTATACCGAAACCTCTTCGATCCCGGATTTGACGGCTGCTGGATGGGATGTACCGTCGCCTGTTCTCACGGCGTCAAAGATTTTATTCCGCTTACCGGCCCCTATCAGGGGCAAAACGTCTTTGTGGATGGTCCCGAATATGAAACGATTGCCGGATGCGGCTCAAATCTGGGTATCTTTGATCCCCATACCGTGACTGAAATCAACTTTTACTGCGATGCCTACGGGCTGGATACCATTTCGGTGGGCACAGCCATCGCCTTTGCCATGGAATGCTTTGAACTCGGATTGATAAACGATACCCACACCAGCGGACTGCGCCTCAATTTCGGCAACCGACACGGCGCTTTGGAACTGGTGCATCAAATGGCCAAGGGAGAAGGATTCGGCCAAATTATCGGACAGGGCGTTCGAAAAATGAAGGACATTTTTGCCAATGATTTCGGCGCAGACCCCAAAATCATGCAAGATATCGGCATGGAAGCCAAAGGGCTTGAGTTTTCCGAGTACATGACCAAAGAATCCCTGGCACAGCAAGGCGGTTATGGTCTGGCGCTGAAAGGGCCCCAACACGATGAAGCCTGGCTCATATTTTTAGACATGGTTCACAACTTTATTCCCACGTTTGAACAAAAAGCCGAAGCATTGCACTGGTTTCCGATGTTTCGCACCTGGTTCGGCCTTTGTGGTTTATGCAAACTTCCCTGGAATGACATTATACCGGAAGACAACAAAGATACATCCGAGCCTGCCAAGGTCATGAAACATGTCCAATGGTATGCAGAATATTTCAGTTCGGTAACCGGCCGTCAGGTTACACCGGACGATTTGATTGAAATGAGCGAGGCCGTATACAATTTTCAACGCATCTTCAATCTGAGGATGGGGTTTGGTCGGCGGGAGCACGACGCCATCCCGTATCGCGCGGTGGGTCCGGTGACCGAAGCCGAATACCTGTCAAGACAGGAGCGATACGATAAACAGCTTACAGAAATCCAAAAGGTGGACATCAGCGCAATGAATACCGCGGAAAAAGTCGCCATTTTGCGCCAACACCGCCAGGAACAGTATGAAAAGCTCCAAGACGCAGTTTACATGCGCAGGGGATGGACCTCAAACGGAATTCCAACTTTGGATACCGTCAGGCGCCTCGGTATCGATTTTCCGGAGGTCATAGAACTGCTTAAATCGCACGGCGTGGAGTAAGTAACCCAGGCCAGGTGGCGTCAAACAAAACAGTAAACCCGAATACAGTGGGAGTTGACAAGCAGCAGTCTGGAATAATGGAATGATGGAATAATGGGTTTATTAACCGGAATACGACCCATCTTTTTATAAGATAAATACTTTTTCCGAATTTATGACCCAATATTCCAGGATTCCAATATTCCATTATTCCAAAATGCTACAATAATTAAACTGTGGCGATAAAAGCGATTTGCTACAATAATCAAAAGTAATTATTACCGAGTATGCCATGATCACGGTTTCGGAAATAAGCTTTCCCTGGCGAGAAGGAATGACAGTGGCGGATTTGCTCGAGCAAATTGGAGATTCCCACCCGTATGCCGTGGTGCGAATTAACGACATCTACGTAACACGTCCGAATTTCGAAAAAACGGCTATTCCGGACAATTCGGAAGTGTTTTTAATTCCGATGATTGCCGGAGGTTAATCGTTTCTGATATTTGCAATCCATTGAAGGATGTGATATTTTTAGAAATTAAAGACTTTGCAGCATCGCAGAGGCAGCCTCACAAGATTTCCATTTTTAAAAACTCCAGCATAGGGAGGTGATTTTTTCAATAGCCTATAGTGTGACAAGGGGATTATATCGATCTTCATAAACCACCATGTGGGCAGTCATCAAAAGTGATTGTGTGACCTGTCGTTACCTATTGATATTTCCCGAAATATCTTGACTTATCCTCGATAATGTAATTAATTTTAGGCATTCATCGGCAATAAATTCGGGTCAAGTCCGTTTTTATGAAATCAAAGTAAGAGGTTCACATCTCCATGTTTGTTTTCAGCAACTTTTTATTTGCCCTTGCCGTGGTTATCGACTACGTACTATTTTTCTTTATGATTATTGTGATTGCACGGGCCGTCTTGTCATGGGTGAGCCCCGATCCTTACAATCCAATTGTCCGATTTATCCATAACATCACCGAACCTGTGCTTTATCAAGTTCGCAGAAGAATACCGGCGATATTGGGCGGTATCGATTTTTCACCCGTAATCGTCATTTTAATTATTTATTTTTTGCAAATTTTTATCGTTAAAAGCTTAAAAGATTTGGCTGCACATGTAGTTTAGGAGGAAAGGCAGGTGATCGCATATGAAAATGACTCCCCTTGATATCCAACAGCAACAATTTAAGACGCGATTCCGAGGTTTCGATGTTCGGGAGGTCGATGTATTTCTGGAACAAATGGCAAGTGCGTTTGAAGCTTTTCAGCGGGAAAACGAAAATTCCCAGGAAGAAATTCGCAGGCTGGAGCTTGAAATTCAGGGTTATAAAAAACGGGAAGATACCTTTAAGCGGGCGCTGCTTAATTCCCAAAAAGTGCTGGACCAGATGAAGGAAAATGCACGCAAGTCTGCCGAACTCATTATTGCGGAGTCAGAAGTCAAAGCCGAAAAAATCTTGAACAAAGCGCATAACCGGCTGGCGCAATTGCATGAGGATATTGCCGAACTTAAGCGACAACGCACCCAGATTGAAGTCCAGATCAGTTCGGTCATTGAAGCTCATTCCAAGCTGTTGGAGATCAGCAAAGAAGGCATGAAAGAAATGGACGAGGAGGACAACAAAGTAAAGGTGTTGAAGCAAACATAACCAACATGAACCAGAACCAAATTCTTTTGATATGACCGCCTGAAGTGAATGCATGTCCAGCCTGGGAAATTGACGGTTTTCGATGCCGATGTCAATGCCCGCGTGTTTTCACTTCAGGCGCTCTTATCGGAGTTGAGTTTTTGGGTAGCGTCATATTCCAACTAAAACTTTTAGAAACCAGATTCACTCGTCGCTAGCATTACCAGATCACAAAGGTTATCTCTGGAACCAGGAGCTGTAAATGGCAAAGATTGATGCATTTTTCAAATTGATGAACGAACAGGGTGCTTCCGACCTTCATTTGATGTCGGGTCAACCCCCGGCACTGCGAATCAGAGGCGATATTGAACGGATAAAATATAAAGTCCTGGATAACGATGACCTGAGAAGTATGCTTTACGAAATTACGCCGGAACATAAAGTAAAGGTATTTGAAGAAACCGGAGACGTCGATTTTGCTTATGAAATACCGGGGCTTGCCAGATATCGCGCAAATTTCTTTATGCAACGCAGGGGAGTTGGTGCGGTTTTCCGGGAAATTCCCAGTACGATCATGACCGCCGAACAGCTCGGACTGCCGCCAGTGTTATCCAAACTGGCCGGACTGCCCAGGGGACTGATTCTTGTCACCGGTCCCACCGGAAGCGGCAAATCCACGACGCTGGCTTCGATCATCGATGTAGCCAATCGTAACCGCAAAGATCATATCATTACGGTTGAAGATCCTATTGAATTTGTCCATCAAAGCCGTGGGTGTATCGTGAATCATCGAGAGGTAGGTTTACATACCGAATCGTTTTCGGCAGCGCTCCGCGGCGCACTGCGCGAAGATCCCGATATTATCCTGGTCGGTGAAATGAGAGATCTTGAGACGATTTCATTGGCCGTTGAAGCTGCATCTACCGGACATCTTGTTTTCTCCACCTTGCACACCTCAAGCGCATGGAAAACCGTTGATCGTGTGATCGAAGTTTTTCCGTCAGACCAACAACCCTTAATCCGCTCCACGCTCGCGGATGGGCTTCGGGCTGTCATCTCGCAGACGCTGTTTAAACGAATTGATAAAAAAGGCCGGGTGGTGGCATTGGAAATTTTAATTGCCAATCCAGCGGTTCGAAATCTGATTCGGGAAGCCAAAACCCATCAATTACCATCCATGATTCAGACGGGCAAGAAATATGGAATGGTCTTACTGGATGATTACATCATGGAACTATTCCAAAAAAGAATGATCAGCGCCGAAGAAGCTTACGCCAAAGCCAATGAAAAGGGGCGATTTCGGCCTCTATTAAATGCACCTCCGGAAGACTTTACCGAAGTTTAGTTAAAGTTAACATATCCAGGCATATGGTGAAAACATGCGTGCCAGCAGTGGGCGGATTTCTGCATTTTTCACCGGACATCATCTGGAGATTGAATAATCAAATACCAAACCAGAGGGAATCCATATGAAAAAACAAGAAATTGATCATATTCTGGTAAGGATGCTGGATTATCATCGGGAAGTCTCAGATCTCAATTTTACAGTCGGCAAACCGATGCAGGTTGAAAGCGCCGGTGAGCTGATCCCCGTTGATATAAAACCGGATTTCAGAGCCCTGACCCCGTTTCAAACTGAAATATTAGCCTTAAATCTGGTCAATCAGGACCGCCGTTTAACCAAAGATCTTCTTAGCCACGGCTCCTGCGACTTATCCTATGGCCTGCCCGGCAAAGCGCGCTTCAGGGTCAACATCTTTTCTCAGGGAGCCAATACATCCATCGTACTGCGAAAGCTGGAATCAAAAATTCCAACCATCGATGAGCGCGAGCTGCCCAAAACCATGTACAAAATTTCAGAGGAAAAAAATGGAATCGTTTTCGTCACCGGCGCGACCGGTTCCGGAAAAACCACCACGCTGGCGGCGGTTTTGGATCAGATTAATGAAACCAAATCCGTTCATGTTATTACGCTGGAAGATCCGGTGGAATATCAGCATCCCCATAAAAAGTCGACCTTTAACCAACGGGAATTGGGGATGGATTTCGATACCTATGCCAGCGGCTTGCGTGCCGCACTGAGACAGGCACCGAAAGTGATTCTGGTCGGCGAGATGCGCGACCGCGAAACGGTTGAAATCGGATTGAGCGCTGCGGAAACCGGACATTTGGTGTTGACCACCCTGCATACCATCGATGCCGGTTCCACCGTAAACCGTATCCTCGGCATGTTTACCACAGAGGAAGAGCGGCAGATCCGCATCCGTCTGTCTGACGCCATGCGTTGGATTGTCAGTCAGCGCTTGCTGCCGAAAATCGGTGGCGGACGGGTGGCCACTTTTGAAATTTTGGGAACCAATCTCCGTGTGCGCGATGCAATCCTGCATGGAGAATCGGAAGGCAGAACCTTTTACGATATCATGGAGCAAAGCAATGCCTTTGGAATGATTACATTCGACCAGCACCTTATTGGTTTATTCGAACAGGGGCTGATCACCCCGGAAACCGCCATCGCCTATGCTTCAGAAAGAGGTATCGTAGGCCGCGGCATCGATGCCATCAAAAGCTCCAGGGGCGAATCCACAACCGATATTGAAAAACTCGAAATTGATCGGACCTATTCCAGATCCGTCTAGCTTAGATTACTGGCATCAGAACCAAACGGGATTTGTTATGAAACAAATTTGAAGCGCCAGGCAGATAGAAGTCCGATTTAACAGCAGGGAGGCAAATAGATTCGATATGGATATTATATGTCATAATTGTCAAAGCAAATTCAAAATTGCAGATGACAAAATCCCTTCCGGGAAAACCGCAACTTTTCCCTGTCCCAAATGCAAAAGCAAAATATCTATAGGGCCCGGTAATGGTATCGCCACAGGTGGTGGCGCAGCTGCAAACGGCGAGTCTTACGATGCGTTTGATAAACCGTTTGATTTTATCGAAGAGGAAGGTTTAACTGCTCTGGTTTGTGAACAGAATCCGCTGGTTCGAAAAACCATCACCGATGCTTTGCAATTGCTGGAATATCAAATTACGGTTGCCGAAAGTGCCCGGGATGCGCTCAAACGC
>JASFPE010000046.1:0-18805 GCA_050116155.1 Desulfobacterales bacterium | reverse complement strand
ACCGTTTTGAGAATGGCAATGGTTTTTTCTTTTTCTTTGAGAAAAGCAATCAGGGTGCTTTGGACACCGATGCCGGCCAACAGCAGGGTGAAGATCCCGATCAGGCTGAGAAAAAAAAGAAAGTTATCAAAGTAGCGCTTCACTCGGGATTCGGCGGATCGAAACGTATTGATGCGTATATAATCGCGATCCGCAACGGCGTTTAGCTGCTGTGCAATGGGGTTTATTTGTTTTTCATCATTGACTTTTAGCAGGCATATAAAATGTACATGGCTTCCTTTTTTTACCAGATCCAGTTGATCAAGATCATCTGCCGAAATGAAAATGCGTGGCCCCAGGCTTAAAAACTCAACCGGCTGATCGGGTTCCTGCAGCACGACATCTTCAATCTTCAGAAGTGCTTGGCCTATTCGCAGTTGATCTCCCAGTTTGAGCTCAAGGCGGTCCAGCAGGCTCTGGGATACGACGATGCGGCCCGGGGCTAAAACGTTTTTGAATTTTCTGGCCGATTGCATCACCATCCGCCCGTAAAACGGGTAACTTTTCTCCACGACTTTTAATTTTGCCAGAACCGAATCGCTATTTTCCGCGGTACGCACGACAGAATAAAATTCATAAATCTTCGCGCTGGCCACGGCGCCATTTTGTTCAAGCCCTTTTATCATATCAGTTATTGCTGTTGGAAGTTGGTAATGTGAGCGAATGATAATATCGGCGGCATGCAGGCTGCGGGCATCATTTAGCAGAGAGCTATGGACACTTGCGGCAAAGCCGCTTAAGGCAATCAGTGATACAATCGACAGCGCCACGCACATAACAAACACGATGGCCTGTCGTCTGGATCGAATTATCTGACGGAAAATAAAACGTCTATGCAGTGAGCTGATGATCATGGCTGGTATCTTCGACGATACGACCATCATGAAGGACAATCATACGGTCTGCCATTTTGGCAATCTCAATATTATGGGTGACGAGAACCAGTGTAGAATATCGCTCCCTGTGAAATTCGAGGAGCAAATCCAGAATCGCTTTGCCGTTCTCTGAATCCAAATTACCTGTGGGCTCATCGGCAAAAATGATTTCGGGATCGTTAATCAGGGCTCGGCACATGGCCACGCGTTGCATTTCCCCACCTGAAAGTTGATGCGGAAAATTGTCGATCCGTTTGCCAAGTCCGATGCGATCCAAAAGACCCTGCGCTTTTTCATAAGCGTGCGGGTCGTGTTTTAATTCAGCCGGAAACATTACATTTTCAATAGCACTCAAGGATGGCACGAGATGAAAGGCTTGAAACACAAAACCGATCATCTCGTTGCGCAGCGGGGCCAGCTCGTCTTCTGGCGTGTCGGTAATATCATTGGATGCAATGCAGATACTGCCCGCGCTTGGCTTATCCAAACCGGACAGCAGGCTCAGCAAGGTTGTTTTACCGCTGCCACTGCTGCCTTCAATGACCAGATATTCACCCTTGGTCACACCCAACGATATATTGTCCAAAACCGGAATTTGCCGGCCCCCAATGGTATATGTTTTTGTGACATCTTTGGCTTCTATGATATTCATCGATACTTTCCTGTCCGCTATCTGCTATTTGCAATTGGCGTCTGTGTAATTTTTGCACAAAGATAAGCATGCAATAGAATTGGATCAAGCCGAGCCATTATTACTTGGCACCGCGAAACGTATTTTTAATCAAGGAAACAGGTTGTATCGGGCAGGCTAACAATCCGAACAAGAAATATTTATCACGAAAGCACGAAAGGAAGGAAACACGAAAAATAAAAATAAATTTCGCGGTTTCAAATTTTCGTGTTTTCGTGATGAAAATATGTTTTGTTGGGTATTGAATTTGTTGTTTGTTTAGGATTTCTTTTTCGATGTCAGTGCCTGTTGCAGCTTTTCGCCCAAAGAACCCATTGCAGATTGACCGTCTTTGGTATACTTTTCCCAATTCTGTTCAGCTTCTGCATCCGCTGGGGCGAGGGTGATTTTTCGCTCCTGGAGGTTGATGTTTTCGACGATAACCGCTAAAGCGTCACCTTCACTGAGCTGCTCGAGGGCCTTCGGATTCGCGGATTGACGAAAATTAGACCTGGGCATCAGTCCGGTTATTCCGGGAGACAGATTGATGAAGTAGCCGAATTTTTCCTTTTTTTCGATCATGCCTGTCGTGGATTGGGACACCTTAAATTTTTCGGGTACTTCGAGCCAGGGATCGCCCTGGGCTTCCCGCAGACTCAATGATATACGCCTTTTTTCAAGATCAATTTCTTTAATTAATACCGATACTGTTTCGCCTTCAGATACAATCTCCTGGGGCTTGATAATTCTTTTTTCAAAGCTCATTTCGCTAATATGCACCAACCCCTCAATTCCCGGTTCCAGTTCAACGAATGCGCCGAATGGAACACAATTGGAGACTTTGCCTTTTACCTTAACGCCTTCATGAAAGCGCTGATCAACGCTGAGCCAGGGATCTTCACTGAGCTGTTTAACAGACAGAGCGATTTTCATTTGATTGGATTTGTCATCCGGCTGGGTGTCAATGACTTTAACCGTTATCATATCACCGGGGCTCACAATATCATTGGGGGTGGCAGCTTTTGACCAGCTAAGCTCCGAAACATGCACCATACCTTCTACACCCGGGGCCAATTCGACAAAGGCGCCATAGGGCATCAGCCGTGTTATTTTGCCGTCCATTACCTCCCCTACCTTTAAGGACTCATAAAATTGCTTGCGTGAAATTTCCAATTCCTGGGCGAGCAGGGTGCGTCGTGAAACTACGATATTTTTCCCGTTGGCCTCAAATTGCGTTATTAAAAAACGATGGGTTTCACCAATATAATCGGCAGGATTTTCAACATACTCTAAATCGATTTGGCTGATCGGGCAAAATGCGCTGCGGTGCAATACCTCAACTCTTACACCGCCTTTACAGGTTTCCAGTATTTTGCCCTCAACCGGAACCGATTTTTCAAATGCATCTCGCAACAAATGCAGACCCCCGATACCTGAAATCGCTTTGGAAAGTTTGATTTCATCTTCGGTCCGTGAGACCACAAACAATTCAACCAGATCGCCTTCCTGATATAGAAGCTGACCATTTTCATCCAACAATTCCGTTTTATCCACAACCCCATCTATTTTAGAGTGCGCATCTACAAAAACAGCATCTTTACCGATAGATATAATTTTTCCTTCTACCTTATCTCCGACTTGCAACTCCCTTCCGGTATCCGGACTATAGCTATCTATCAGAGATGCGAAGCTTTTTTCCTCTTCGTTGTTATTTTCATTCAAACGGTTGTCTGCCATAAAACTGCTCCCTTTAAATCTCGGAATTTTGGAATTGAGTTTTTAAACTTTGCAGGTAAAGTATTATTGAGCCATTGTCAAGCCATATCACCGCTAAATCAACAATTGATTTTGACTGCCTTGTTTGCTATTGACATGATATCTCGACGGAATTCATCTCTTAAAGGAAAAACATGACACGAAAAAAATATCTCATGGAAGGCGATGAAGAATCCTTCCGCCTGGACATCAAAACTGACGGCAAGGCTGTTGAAAAACAGGCGCTTTGGGCAGGCTTGCAAGCGGGAATGCGTGTGATTGATTTTGGATGTGGCGCCGGAAAAACCACCTTCCATTTAAATAGACTGGCTCAACCCAACGGCAAGACCCTGGGTGTTGATTTTGTAGAACAACGCATACAATATGCCAAAAAGCATTACAGTGCCGAGGGTATCGAGTTTGTGATCAGAGATATACGCAAGCCCTTGGAAGATCTGGGGTTGGTTGATTTTATTTGGGTCCGGTTTGTACTCGAGTATTATCTCGCCGACAGCTTTGATATTGTCGCCAACATCGGTAAGATATTAAAACCCGGTGGTATTATGTGTTTGATAGATTTAGATTACAATTGTTTGCGCCATTATGGAATGTCACCACGTCTGGAGACGGTACTGAATAATATTTCGAAGATCATGGAGGAAAACTTCAACTTTGATCCCTATGTGGGTATAAAATTATATTCATTTCTTTATGACCTAGGATACGAAGAAATTGACGTCAAAGTTGCCCCCCATAATTTGATATTTGGTGACCTAAAATACAAGGACGAGTTCAACTGGACCAAAAAACTTGAGATTATCTCCAAAACCTCTGGCTATCTGTTTGAAGAATACTCGGGGGGTTACGAGGAATTTTTTGAAGAATTTATGTCTTATTTCTCTGATCGCCGAAGGTTAACCTATACCCCTTTGTTCTGCTGCCGGGGCCGCAAACCAAATTAGAACCTATCTCAAAAACGCATCTAGATAAATCTCAGCAGGCGATTGACATAGTTAAAGTAATCATCGATATATTTTAGATCTAAAATCCATAGGTCATAGGTTTTTTCAAAGTCAATGGATTGATCTTCGGCATAGGAAGCAGGGTATAGCAGCACGGGTGTTTCATTGATTTTTAGTTTTTTTGATATGACATCCAGAATCTGATTCAACATCTGCTTTGATAGCTCTTCGGAATCCAGCACGAACACCTTGATGCTGTTGGTCAGTTCAGAGAGGTTCAAGCCTAAATCAGACTTGTTCACCATGATAACCGCTTTGAGGGCACCATCTTTTTTCAACGAGAAAAGATGCCTTTGTCTATTGAGACCGAGGTTATCGTAATCGGCAGCAAGATCGTTGATGTCCATTTTTTCCTGCTTCAAATCCAGGGCATTTAGCATCAGCCCCCCGGATGCATTTTCATAAAAGCTCTTCAGATCAAAGATATCCTCCGGTCTGGTATCCGTAAGCTGCCAATTGTCACCCAATCCCAAAATGGCTCCATTTGCTTGCTTAAAGTGAAAATAAGCAAAAGAGTCCACCGAACATCTGTTTGTATTTTTGATTGCCCTGGCGGCACCCCCGAAAACGCGGCTCGGGAATTTATTCTCGGGTCTGTAATAGCATATACAATAATCCATATGCAGTGAGTAGAGCCGGTGAGAATCATTGGACAATCTACCGATGCGGCTCAAGACGACGAGGCCCGCCTTATTCAGAGCTGATTTTCGGGCGGCATGATGATGAATCAGCCAGGTATTTTCATAAAAGCGGATCATGGCCATGTGGCCCATGATCCGCCCTTTTTCCTGGTAAATAAAATGTCTGGCGATGTGCGGATTTTGGTTATAGAGTTTTTCATATGTTGCTTTGATTTTTTGTTTATTCTTTTGAATCAGGGCATATTTATCCGGGTAAATAAAACCGGTTTCAAAAAAGAAATCCCATAGATCGTCCAAATCAACAGGATTGCACACATAAGAATTGGCATCTATGGCCTGATCCAGCAGGGCGATAAGCCTGGCATGTTGCTGAATTTCCATATCCAGGATCGCCAGGCCGCATTTTAAACTCTTGTCTTTTTTGGCTTCGATGTGATCTATTTGATAGACGACCTGGGCTCTACACTTAAGTTTGAGGCTATTGGCAAAGTTCAGTTCTAACTCGGGGATGATCATACCCGGCAGCAGCACTGGATTATTTTTGTCTTCTTCTACCGCAAAGCCGGATCCGGAAATATCGATGACTTTGCGAAAGGTCATCTTTTTGGTGAACGGGTGTCTGAAGACGATATCCGGAGATGGGTTTAATTCCTGTCGTTGGCTGCGATGCTCCTTTTGTTTGAACCGCGGGATTTGATGCTTCAGGGGCTTGAGGACATAGTGGCGCTTATTATTGTTTGATGTTTGTCGAATGATTCTGCATTCACCGGAATACAACGTTTCCTGTGCTTCAGATAAAATAAGATTAATCGTAGCATCCGGGTTAATCCATTCAAACGTTTGCGGAGGCATGGTCTTGAGCTCAACTTTGAACGAACTGGCATTGAAATCGATAAGAACTCCGGAAAACAATGAACTGTTTTGAATAAATTGAACTGTTATTCCCTCGCATACATGGCGCGTTTTTGAACGTGTACTGACTTCATAACATGTCTTAGGCAGCACAAAGCCGATCCCCTCAGCGTCAATACGAATCACTTGGGGTTCGGCTAAAATCAATTTATTGCCATCGGAAAGCATTAAATTGTTAAATTCATATGAGTGTCTTATTTGAGTATAATCCTCTTCTTTGGACCATTGGCAGTCTAAGGAATCACCCAGGCACGGTTGCGGTTTGGCAAGAATGGAGACCGTTTTTTCGTATTTGCGGTGTTTGAAATTGATAAGAATGCTGCTGTCTTGGAAATTGAGGAAGTTTAGCTTATTAATCAGGTGGGTTTTGTTAACCGTTTTCTGTAGTTGTTCTTTTTCCTCTGCGAATTGCGGGGTTATTTTAGATATGGCTGTTTTCTCATGGCCGCTGTCTCGCGTTTTGGTCCGTGTATCGCCAGCGCTTTCTGATGTTTTGCGTTCACCGATTTCAACGTTTGCGTCAATGAGCTGAAGGTTTTTTTTGGCGCTTTCCATTTTTCCACCTTTTGCTTAGGGGTAACAGTTGCGAATGAAGCACCTTCAGATTTCAGTATGTATGAACTGCCCGAGTCAGCTGCGCGTGGGTGCCGGTCGGAGTGCTGTTGGTTTTCTCATCAGAATGCCATCAGACAACCTCCAACATGAGTCATTATTTGAGGCCGTAACATATAAAATTTCCTTTGACAACAGTTATTTACGTAAAATCATAATTATTTTTTTAAATTTGATTTAGTCATTAGAATCGATTCTCATGGCTAATTTTAACTATAATAATAAAATTTGATTCTTATTCAATAAGATGTCATTTTACTTGTTAGATTCTCAATAGAGTAAATTATTTCATTTGATTGTTTTCATGATACTAGACAAACATCCGATGTGAGCCATCCAGAGGATGATTGCCCAATATTCAAATTGATTTTTTGTCGGTCGGAGTTATTGCATTTTGATGGATCGGATTTATATTTTTGCTTGATACGCTGTATTTTTTCCGCCGAGGCGGGAATGAAATGCCGAGAGGTTCATGAAAGGAAAGGTTCTCATGGGAAATCAGATTCGAACCACGATCTTGCTGGCGGTGATGACGGCGCTTATTTTGTGGATCGGACATTTATTCGGTGGTCAACAGGGCATGATCATTGCGCTATTTTTGGCGGCAGCGATGAATTTTTTCAGCTACTGGTATTCGGATAAAATCGTCTTAAAAATGTATCGTGCGCAACCCATTGCACACCAGCAGGCACCAGAGCTTTATGATATGGTGCAGGAATTGTCCCGCCGGGCCAATCTCCCGATGCCAAAAGTATATTTAATTCCTCAGCCAGCACCCAATGCCTTTGCAACCGGTAGAAATCCGGAACACGCGGTGGTAGCGGTTACTGAAGGCCTGCTGAACATCATGGATCGCGAAGAGGTGATGGGGGTTTTGGCCCATGAGATGGCCCATGTAAAGAATCGTGACATCTTGATCGGCAGCATTGCCGCTACCATGGCAGGCGCTATTATGATCTTAGCGAGTATGGCACGCTGGTTTGCCTTTTTCGGTGGCGGTGGTGGCGATGATGACGAAGGTGGGCTTGGAATTGTGGGTCTGATTGTCATGTCGTTTTTGGCACCATTTGCTGCGATGATCATCCAAATGGCCATATCGCGTTCGCGGGAGTACCTGGCGGATGCCACCGGCGCCGGTTTTGCAGGACATCCCGAAGGTCTGGCCCGGGCATTGGAAAAGCTCGGCCAGCATGCCAAAAGGGTACCGATGAGGGCCAACCCCTCCACGGCCCACATGTTTATTATCAATCCGCTTTCCGGAAAAAGCATGATGAGCCTATTTTCGACCCATCCCCCCCTAAAAGAACGGATCGCGCGGCTGCGCGGCCATCGTCCGGACAGGCCGGATTCCGATTCCGGAGCGGACCGGCAAAAAGATCAGGCCAAAGCCATGTGGGATCGATTATCTGAATAGATTGGATCAGATACGCCATATTCGATGAATTCTCGATGTACGATACTGGATGGAACAAAATCGGGATTGCGTCGTTATCGAGTAACCAGCATCGAGAATCGGGTAACCAGAATCCAGCATCAGTCCCAGATGTCAAATTCCTTTAATTGATACGTTTTCGCAGCGGCACCCTTTCTGGCGCAGACACACATTGCAGCGCTCGTCACAACACATCTGACAGGCATAACAATCCTGACAGGGGTGCTTTTTAGGGGCAGATTCCTGTTGCTCAGGAACATAAACCCTGCCCTTTAATCCGGGTACCGAGCGAAAAGACATAATATTACTCCAATCATCCCGAAGTCGAGGTCTATGAATACCATTAAACATAAGAATAGATTCTGGTTGTTCAACTCCATTGAGGTGGGCATGTCGGTCAAGGTTGTTCAGATGGCCTTGGCACTAGTTGTTAGTTTTTGGCTTTGCGTGCTTGGCGAGGGGCACAGTTGCGGCCTCCGAAATGTTTGTATAACACCATTTGAGGCTCAATATACAGATAACCCTTGGGGGTTGTGGGGTTGAACTGCGAATGCAGTTGCTCCACTTCACCCCCAAAGAAGGATATCAGGATCGAGGAAAGCTGATTACGTAAAACCGAATAGGAATAATGCTGTCTGGCGATTTCATAGTTGATATCAACCATTTTTTTACGACGTTTGGATGATTCCAGAATATCGACGACATTTTTAACGGTCTTCTTTGACAAAAACCCGTCCATGACGGCCAGATCAAAGCCGAGAGGTTCGATGTCCCTTACAAAGGTTGAATACCGGTTAACCAGAATCGGCTTTTTGAAATAAATGGCTTCTATGAAAGCATTGCCGAATCCTTCATAAAGACTCGGATAGGTGATAAGATCGGCAAAGGGGTAGACATCCCAAAGCGAATATGGCGGTCGTCTCCCTCCGTTGTTGCTCCACGGGTCTGCAATTCTAAGGCTGACCAGACGCAAATCAACACCATGCTCGCAGGCATAATCTTTTAGCCACTCGGCATATTCCAGGCCTTCATCTCCGGCTTCATGGGATATGACCAGTTTGTTGCGTGCGTCTTTAAGCTCTTTTACCAGTTCAATCGAAAACTCAATTCCCTTGCGCTGGACAATGCGCGTCGGTTGCAAGATCATTCTATCATCCGGATCCAGGCCAATTGATTGGCGGAAAATCTGGGTTCTTTTCTTACTTATTCTCGGTGGATTTTCAAAGTCCAGCACGTTGGGGATGATTGCCGAGGATATCCCTGTCCGCAGGGCGAGCTGTTCCTGAGCCTCGGAATTAATCACCACGTGTCGTATGTTGGATAAATTCGGCGGAAATGCCATTCGGATGTAATCGCCAACTGCGTTGACAGAGAAACGAACCCGTTCCCAATGAAAATCATGATGGTGGGCAATGGTGGGAAGCTGGGTTTCGGCGATGGTTTCAGTTAATGCCAGCCCTAGCGGTACATGCAACGGGATGGTCAGTGCGTTTTCGGCAACCAAGAGGTCGATGTTAAATTGTTTGATGAATTCATGTAATTTGTGCTTTAACAGGGACCTGAGCTCATGGATGGCACGGGTTACCGGAGGCTTACGGCTTTTTTTTCCAAAAACCTTCTCGTTGATCCATTTATTCTGTTGATCTTGAAAATGGGCTTCGGGAACCAGAAAGCTGTTGTTCGTATTTCTGTCCAGTTCCCCGGCAAACCAGAAGCAACGGTGACCGTTTTGTTCAAAAACGTTAGCCCATTTGCTGGTTTCTAAGGAGACACCGTCAGTTCCTGCAAACCGCGTGGAAACAAATCCGATATTCTTTTTCATAATGCCACAACGTGTTATTTGGATTCGCTGCATTTAGTGGAAATTTTCACACCTGTCAACAATTTTTAAGGTGCCGATAAAAATTTAACAGGTTCTCGAGAAGGGCGTTGCCTTTTCGATACGCTGGATCGGCGAAACATGCGCAGTGTCGTGTCCCACAAATACATTAAAAAAGTCAAACAAGATATCTAAATTTAGTTGCGTCTTAGGATATAGAAAATTCCAAGCACCAAATCACAAATAACAAACAATATCCAAATTCCAAGCTCCAATGATCCAAACAGGCTTTGACTTGCCACAAGGAGCTTTCTTCTGTATGAGCCATTCGGCCCTGAGCTCACGGTCGAAGGGCTCAGGCCGAATGCAGCATGTCACAGACAGTCGAATCGATTTAATTCATTGTTTCTGAGTTTTGGTCATTGAATATTGGAATTTGAGATTTATTTGTAATTTGGTGCTTGAAATTTGGGATTTAACCAATTTCATTCTAGAAAAAAAGTACTATTAAATCAATCCGGGTTTTGCAAATTACATATGAGGCACGACACTAGCGCTGCCACATGCGATCCAGCATATCACCGACCACGGCACACTCCAGTCCAAAGGGAAGATATCCCGCATATCCTAAAAGCGGCATTTCAAAGATTTCACAGCAATGCACAAACGGTATGCTGTATTCCCATTTGGCCAGGCTGTAAAAATTCCACATTTCCCAGAATCCGCCGCAAATCAAAGCGGCCAATACCGAGCTAAACACCAGGCGCCAATCTCCTGTGGCCATCTGATCAACAATGGTGGGCTCGCCTATGAGGGTTTGCAGAGAAATGATAATCAGCAGCGGAGATACCCAAAGGAGGGCAAACAAATAGTTGGGCCACACCCCGATGCCGGCCAAGCCCATGGCTGAGATCGCGAGTATGCCGGCTGCGATCATTTTGGCACGGGGTAGCGAAAAGGATACGAAATTACTGCAGCGTTGCTGGATGCAACGGGTTGAGAAAAGCCATTGTCGCATGCTTAATACCGCCGGTAGCACGGTTGAAAATGGAAGGGTGGCATACCAGAAATATTCCTGGGAGCTAAATTCAGGACCGATATAGTGCCAATTTTGAACAAAGCGGTTGAGGTATTCGAAAAACCACCAGAACATAGAACTGATCGGGAAAAGCAGTAAGAAATAGCCCGGGCGGTCCGTCATCAGACAGCGTCCGGACTGTTGAAAGGCCAGGGCATTTATTACCAGGATAAGCGAAAACCACAAAGGGGTGAAGGTATGCGCCTGAAATTCGGCAAACCACGCAAAACGTGTCCAGGCCAGAATCCAGGTTAATACACCGGCCAGCGCACCAAGCCAACCCCACCATGGAAATGCACTGGGGTTTGAAATTATTTCGTGGTGTTCTTGGGGTGATCGGAGGGATCTGACAATTAATGGAACAACCACCGTCAAAATGCTGAATGCATAGGCGCCAAAGGCCATTGCTGAAAATGGTGCATGCTGTACATAGCGGGTCTTCGGTGGAAACGCTAAATATCTTAAAATTGGCTGCCCGTCTAAAATTACGCCCAGCAACGGCAGGCCAAGCAACATGGTTGTCAATATGATGAATTTTGCTAGAAAGCTTTTTGGGGCGGACATAAATTAGTCCGTTACAAATCCGATCCGTTTTTGCAAGAATTAAATCCGAAATTCGAATTCCGAAATCCGAAACAAATTCGAAACTCGAATTCTCTAATTTTCAAAACTTTTCTTTTGTACTTTACGATGTTTAAGACATTTGAAAATTTGGATTTTGATATTGTTTCGAATTTCGATTTCCGTGTTTCAAATTTTTGATTCTTTCAATTAGATTGAATTTCTCAAATGTCGAGCTTAATTTATATTTGCTTTAAATTATGAAGCCTCACTTTGTATTTCATCCGGCAATTCACAGCTATCCGAAACTGCTTTGCGGGTCTCCACATAATGGGCGGCTGCCAGGGCGGCCGTACAACCGTCGGCTGCCGAAAGCACGATTTGGCGGCCATATTTTTCTCTCAGATCACCAATGGCATAAATCCCGGGAGAGTTGGTTTCGCATTTTTCATCGGTAACCACATACCCATCGGCATTCATTTTAGAACCGGCCGGAACGAGTTTGTTGTTGGGATCAAAGCCGATAAAGATAAAGACACCGTTTGCTTCCAGGTGACGCTGTTCACCGGTCTGGGTGTCTTTTAGCTGAACGCCAGAGACACCCTCATCATCGGCCAGTATTTCCGTTACCACCGAGTTCCATAGAATATCGATATTGCAGTCGGCCTTGACACGCTGCTGTAAAAGGGCACCGGCCCGTAGCTCATCCCGGCGATGCACAAGGTATACTTTCTTTGCCAATTTGGCGAGATAAAGGGACTCTTCGGCGGCGGTATCACCACCGCCGACAACCACCACCGTTTTGTCTCTGAAAAAGAAGCCATCGCAAACCGCACAATATGAGACCCCTTTGCCGTAATAGTCTTCTTCACCTGAAATGTTAAGTTTGCGCGGATTTCCGCCGGTTGCCACAATAATAGCATGGGTCTGCAGGACGCTCCCATTGGCCAGTTCGACGCTATGCTTGTCGAGCCCGGGTTCTAATTTTACGACCTCCTGGTAGACAATTTCCAGACCGTAAGATTGGGCATGCTGGGAAAATTTTGTGGCCAGTTCGGCGCCACTGATATGCTCATCACCCGGCCAATTTTCGACGGAATCCGAGTTGTTCACCTGCCCTCCCGGGGCAGCCATCTCTATCAGGACGGTTTTCAAAGCCGCCCGCATGGCATATATTCCGGCGGACAGCCCTCCGGGGCCACCCCCGATGATAATTAAATCGTAAATCCCATTGTCCGACATAAATTGCCTCCTTTTGATGGATCGATACCCAGCTAAAATCTTGCTCCGCAACCATTATTATTTACATATATCAAATGAGCGTTTCTAAGCAAACAGATATCTGCCCTAGTATGACTTCGCTTGCTCAGCAGTATATGCAGAAAACTTTTCTCTCACCAGCCGGGTGCGGTGAGCGGGTTTGCCGTCTCCGATGGTGGTATCGTCCACCTTCACCACCGGAACAATTTCTTTATTGGAACCGGTAATGAACGCTTCGTCTGCTGTCAAAAGCTCATCGACGGTGATATCCCGAATCTCGGCCTTGAAGATATCTGCCGTGATCCTCAAAACTACTTTGCGTGTGATCCCATCGAGGACCGCCTTCCCGGGAGTCATTAGCGTGTCGCCACGAAAGATGAACAAATTGCTGGTGGTGCCTTCCAGAACATATCCGTCGCGGTCCACGTAAACGGCTTCGATGGCATTTTTGCCGCGTGCCTCTTTAAGGGCAATCGTGGCCGGAATATAGTCGATGCTCTTGGCACTGGGAATGTTGCGTTTGGAATAAATCGTGATGACTTTTACCCCATCTGTATACCACCATTGCGGCTGTTCAGGCAGCTCCGTCACCAGAACGAGCAGACGCGGCTTGCCCTGTGGCGTAATATAATCGGGGCTGGTGCCGCCCGTGACGACAACTCGGATATTGGATTCACGATGGCTATTTTTATTTAGGGTTTGATTGACGATATCGATGAGTTGCGTTTTAGACCATAGTAAATCCAGACCGATCTGTTTCGCCGACCGCTCCAAGCGCTCAATGTGCTCTTCTAGAAAAAGCGGCCGCCCATTGTAAGTTCTCAAGAAATCAAAGATGCCATATCCGCGTAAGAGAGCAAGATCATTTACCGGAATTACGGCCTGGTCGGAAGAAACAAATTTGCCATCGATATAATAAATCTCCACGCGAGGTGCTCCTTATTGGCTGTTGTGTTCAACATCTGAATTAAAAAACAACCTAATATAATAATTATAGGCGACCCTTACAAGCGCATAATAAAAAGCATCATGATTTGATGAATCGGGTGTGGATAGATGATGGTTGCGTAAAATCGGTCCGGGTCTACTTTTCATAAGATGCGCACTGTGATAAAATCTGATGAATCACATTTCCCATTTGCGCTGATAATCTGGCAACAAGAAACAGGATGACGAAGTCTTATGTTTTCACTCGATTCTTTTTACCAACAATACGAAACAAAAGATGCCGAGATTAACGTCGCTGGCCGAATGTTTCGCATAACATTGCCAAAGCACTTACACGAATTTATTAATCCCCGGGATGCGCTTGATAATTTTCCATTGTGGCCCAAGTTGTGGAAGGCTTCTTGGATCCTGGCGGATTATCTTGCGGACAAACCAGTTGAAAAAAATAAAACCTTTCTTGAAATTGGCGCTGGCCTGGGGTTGGTCAGTATTGTGGCCTGTTGCTTTGGCCACCATATCACCATGACTGAAAATAGTCCGGATGCTCTGCAATTTGCTCGCGCCAACGCCCATTTGAATAACTGTCCCCGGTTGCCCATCGTTGAACTGGACTGGCATCAGCCTCATTTAACAGGAACGTATGATTATATCGTGGCCTCGGAAGTGGTATACAACACCGCTGATTTTGCACCTCTGGTGAAGCTTTTTCAAACGTATTTAAAGCCCGATGGAGAGATTATGCTGGCTTCGGAAATGAGAAAAACCAGCGGGGAGTTTTACAAATATCTGCAACCTATTTTCAGAATCCAAACCTTAAAGAAAATCCTGCGTTCCGAAAACGAAGAGAGGCTGATCACCCTATTCAAATTAAGCCCGAAACCATAGTAGTTGGTTTCAGGTGTCAGGTGTCAGGTTTCAGAAACTTTCGATTTCGGGTTTCAAATTCTTTTACATTAGGGATTACGTGTTGCGAGGTGCGAGGTGCGCGTCTCACGTCTGATCATGAATGTATCTATTAACCTGTGACGCGAAACGCGAAACGCGCAACGCGCAACCTTGAACTCTGAACCTCTAATCTTTTACCCCATGCCCCATGCTTTTTTTCTCGACACCTGAAACCTATCAAAACTCCTCAAGTATTGACCCCATCCTGCCGATATTAAAATTACCATTTTGACTTCAAAATAAAAACGAACACCGTATACTGCGACATGTCTCAATTAAAGAAATCAAAGCTCATCAGCCAGATCAGCATTGCCGCCCAAATTGTGGATGGCTCTATCAAAATTGATTCGATCGAGGAGTTTGATAATATTTTAAAATTGTTTCCGGATGATCCGGAGCTGCAGCGGGTATATTCGGATTTATTGATCAAAAAGAAAATGTCCGAGGACGCTGCCCGATCCTATGGTAAGGCCGCCAATCGTTTTATTGACTCCGGTATGATGCTGCAGGCCATTGTGTCAAAAAGCCTGCAATGGAAAATCACCCCCCCTGCCGATCTTAATGAGGCCCGATATTTTTTTTCAGAGCTTAAAAAGGGCAGTTATCATGAAAGCCCACTAAATACATTTTTTAATGAATTATCCTACCCGGCAATGTTGGCCATTTTGTATAGTTTCGTAAAAATCCGTTTGCCGGCCGGTAAAATCGTCAAGAAAAATGGAGAAGGCGAAAAAGATCTGTTTTTAATTGTGTCCGGCGCTCTCAGGGAGACGACCTTTCAACCGGTAAAAGCCGATCAGGAAACGCTTTATAAAAAACATACCTTCAATTTATCGGAAAATGATTTTTTTGGGAACGTCTATCCATTTGAAGAGGAAAAATTGTCGCAATCCTATATTGAGGCAATCACAGAAGTCGAGCTCGTTAAAATATCCAAAGCCAACCTGAAGAAAATCTGCCGCAAATATGCGGATGTCGAAAACGGCATCATTAACTTATATAAAGCCCGCTCGGGCAATGAGCCAAAAAACATCCAAAGCAAAGAGCGCAAGGGAGAACGGCATCATACGCCTGTAAAATTAAATTTGCAGATTAACGCCGATCCATCCGGCAATACCCCTTTACTGCTCGACGGATATTCTCGGGATATTTCGATTGGTGGCATCTGTGTAGTATTGGATGCCTTTGAACCAGCAAATTCGGCGTTTTTAAAAAGCATAAAAAACAGCAAGGTTCAAATCAGCTTGCCTAGCGAGGCAATGGCGCTAAACGTATTCGGTACCATAATTTGGGGCAAAGAAGTACGCGTTGAAAAGCAAAATAATTACATCATCGGCATCCAATTTGAAGAAATGTCGCCAAAACTGCGGGGGATGGTATTTGCTTTTGCCGACAGCATCTGCAGTCGAGGTTAATGGCTTTCTGCGTGAATGCGCCACATATCCTCATCGGTAAAGCATTTTTCGTTTTCCCCATCACGCCCGCGGGCATCCAGTTCAACGTTGCGCACGTGATCGATTCCCGCCAGCACCTCTTTATAATATTCGTGTTGAATGAGCAAATTCATGATCTCATTGGTACCGGTCCAGATCTGAGATAAACGAATGTCTCTAACCATCTTCTCTATGGGATAGACTTCGGTATAACCAATTCCGCCCATGATCTGCATGGCCCTGTTGGCCACCTCCCAGGCTGTGTCTGTGGCAAACTTTTTGGCTTCACTCACGATGCGGCGGGCATTGGCGGCCCCCGCATCCACCGCGCGTGCTGCCATGTAAACCAGGGCACGGGCGGCATCTAATTGGGTAATTGCATCAGCTGCCATGAAGCTGACGGCTTGATAGGTTCGGATGGGTTGGCCGAATGCGCGGCGTTTGTCGCTGTAACGGACGGCTACCTCTAAGCCGGCGCGAGCTCCCAGGCTTGCAGCAGCCGAGGTCAGTCGCTCCGGAATCATCATCTGATGGAAAACAAGGGCGCCGCTGTGCAGTGCGCCGATCAGGTTTTCTTTGGGTACTCTGCAGTTTCTGAAAACCAAACGCCCGGTCCCACCGCCACGGGTGCCCATAAGCCCATAAATGTATTCGGTCTCAACGCCGGGACCGCGTTCGACCATGATGGCGCTGATGCGTTGATATTTATGCGCATTCTCATCAAAGTTGGTGCGGCAATATACCAAAAACACATCGGCCTCGGTGGCTCCCACCACAAAGCGTTTTTGACCGTTGAGCACAAAATGATCGCCATTCAATTCGGCCTTGGTAGTGGCCCCAAAAAAATCCGATCCTCCCCGGGGTTCTGTGAGTGCTTCGGCGCAGATGAGTTTGCCCTGTAAAATGGGTTTTAAAAAGCGTTGCTTTTGTTCGGTGGTGCCAAAAACATGCAGGGCTTCGCCCACAATAGACGGCATCACAAAGCCACACCCGAGGGTTGTGCCTAAAACACCAATTTCTTCTTCAGCAATTACCTCAGCGGTCCATGGTAATCCACGACCCCCCCACTTGGGTTCAAAGCGCAGACCCAGCAGATTGCGGGCCGCCAGTTTTTCGACATATTCGCGTGGATACTTGATTTCGTCATGATCCAGGGCTCGGATAAAATCATGGGAGACTTCATCGCGTACGAATTGCCTGACCTCTAGCTGAATGGCCTTTTCTTCGTCGGTCATCAATGAATGGTAAAACATGATGTTCTCCTGTCGTCAATTCATGGAAAAAAGGGACGCTCGGCATTTCCCGGCGCCCCTTTGTTCCATTTTATCCAAAAAGGATTTGATTTATCGCCAGCATTACTTCAGGCTGGGTTGACGCCAATCGGTGACAGGCATAAACTGTTTGTTCTTGGCATCGCACTTAAAGATCCTGTACTCGTGATTGCCTTTGCGCATATTGGGACCGTATTGGATCTTACCCAGGCCACCGCTGTCGAAATTCTGGATGCTTTCCAGTTTGTCGACCAGTTTCTCTCTGGTGAGATCCGGGCCGATTTCTTCCAATGCCTGGTTTAGATAAAGCAACGGAGTCCACATCAACGGCATCAGACGCCAGCTCAACGGTTCCTTGGCTGCCTCGGCACTTAATTTTTCGGTGAACAGTTTTTCCATCTGAATCCAGCCGGGTACGCGCTCATGACGCATGCCCAGGTTGAAAAAATGGTAGTGCCCGTCGGCCAGATCGCCGGCCATAAAGGTTCTGGGGTCTACGGTGACATAGTCGCCGAAAAAGGTGGGTTTCCACCCGATTTTGTTGGCTTCCTGAAGAAGGGCGGCATACACCGGTGCATATCCGGCATAAAAGCAATGTGTCACCCCTTTGGCCTTCATTTTCATGGCCTGAGGGTTTAAGTTTTTGGTCCCGCGCTTATACCCGGCAGAATTCACTTTGAGGCCATGTTTCTTGGCGCCGATCTCGACCCCTTTAAGGGCGGATTTGCCCCATTCGTCGTCCTGGTAGACAACCCCGAGTTTGACGTTTTTCGCTTTCAAATCGTTGACGATATAGTCCACCATCATGATGCCGTTGTCCTCATCACTGCAAGCATACCAGAACAGATACCGGATGGGTGGGTCGTACATGTTTTGGGTGGTGGCGGCGGTGGGAAAGACCGGAACCTTCTCCTTTTTGATGTCATCCAATATAGCCGTGCAGGGAGTGGATCCGTACACCATGATGACGGCAAATACCTTGTGCTGGTGAACCAGTTTCGTAAAGGCGGTTTTGGTCAGGACCGGATCGTATTTCATGTCTTCGACCACAAAGTCCACCTTGCGACCATGGAACCCGCCCAGGTCATCATTGACCCAATCTTTCCAGACCGTCAGGGCGGAAGTGACCTGTTTTCCCAGATAGGCACCCGGACCCGACATGTCCTGAAATGTGCCGAAGAGAATTTTGTCATCGGTCACCCCGATTTCAGCGCAAATGCCGGCCGTGCAAAAAGCGCCTACAGCCAAGATACACACGATAGCCATGGTAAAACGATAACGATTCTTTTTCATGATTCCTCCTTTCTCTAATTTGTTTGGTTGAATTTTCATGGCACTTAAGAGTTCCATGTCTTTTATGACTCTGCGTTAATATGTGAATGGCCAGGGCTTCCAATATCTCTTAATTCGTATCCAAATGCCGTAAAGGCCATCGGGCTCAAACAACAGAAAAAAGATGATAACCAGGCCATACACGATGACAGATACTGCCCCGATGCGCGGAGAAAGTATTGGATAGGCGGATGCGATCG
>JASFPE010000045.1:0-18868 GCA_050116155.1 Desulfobacterales bacterium | reverse complement strand
ATTGACCGTCGCCATGGGGCTTCAAATCGTCGTCAATATGGGGGTGGCCCTTAGCCTGTTACCAACCAAGGGACTCACCCTGCCCTTTTTGAGTTACGGTGGAACGTCGCTGTTGTTGAACATGGCGTCCATCGGCATATTGATGAATATCAGCGCCCAAAAATCAAATGAATTTAGCAAGTAACCATAATAAACCGCCTGAGGTTGGAGGTTGGAGGTTGGAGGCACAAAAAAAGTCAGCCTCAAACCTTCAGTCACGCCACAGGCGGGACGACCCTCAAGCGGAGCGATCCTCGGGCGGAGCGCCCCGGGCGCTCAGAGTTGTGATGGCCGGCGGCGGTACCGGCGGGCACCTATTTCCCGGGGTTGCCATTGCCCAAGAATTTATGGCCAGGAATTCGCAAAACGAGATTGTGTTCGTCAGCACCGGCAATCAGTTAGAACAACGGATTCTGGCTAAAATGAACTTTGCCCTGGAACGTGTCACCGTGGAAGGCATCAAGGGCCGTGGACTATGGAACCAAACCAAATCCATATGCAAATTGCCCAGAGGCATATATCAGGCAATCCGAATTTTGAGACGATTCCAACCGGACCTTGTTGTCGGTCTGGGGAGTTATTCCGCCGGACCCGTAGTGCTGGCGGCCAGGCTGATGGGGGTGAAGATCGTGTTGCATGAACAAAATATACTTCCAGGAATCACCAACCGCATGCTGGCTCGTTTTGCCGATATGATTTTTGTTTCGTTTGAAGACACCAAGGCACACCTGGCGTCAACCAGGTCGAAGTTAACCGGAAACCCGGTAAGACAGGCGATCCTGAATAGGTCCCGGCAATTAATAAGTGAAGACAGGTTCGAAGCCGGTCAAAAACCCTTTACTATCCTGATCCTCGGCGGAAGCCAGGGGGCTCACCGCATCAACATAACCATGGTCGAAGCCCTGGATCACCTGCACCAAACCGATGGCCTGTATATCTTTCATCAGACCGGCGCCGCCGATGAAAAAATGGTGCAAGACGCATATGGGCGCCACAATGTTGCATCAACCGTGCAATCGTTTTTTGACGACATGGCCCCGCTGTATCAAAAAGCCGATCTGATCATATGCCGGGCCGGAGCCACGACGGTGGCCGAAATAACCACGATCGGAAAAGGGGTCATTTTCATCCCCTTTCCGTATGCAGCCGACGATCATCAAACCTTAAACGCAGCGTCGCTGACGAAAAAAGGGGCCGCGGAAATGATTCTCGAAAAAGATCTAACCGCGAAAATACTGGGTGAAAAAATAGAATATTATGCATTACATCCGGATGCGTTATGCGAGATGGCACGTAAGGCCGAAGAATCCGGCAATCCAAATGCGGCCAGGGATATTGTCGATTGTTGTTACCGTCTACTGGGGAGATAATTAAGTTTCAGGTTATGGGTGTCAGTTGCCAACAAACCACAGGCATAGGGCATGGCGCATGGCGCATAGGGAAAAAAATAAAATGCGGCATTGGTTTTGATGGTTTCAACGCTATGCCCTATGCGTTAACCTCGAACCCTGAACCTTGAACTCTGAACCTTTAACAAAAACATGTACCTCAAAAAATACCATATCCATTTTGTTGGAATCGGCGGAATCGGCATGAGCGGTATTGCCGAGTTGCTTCTCAACCTGGGCTATAAAGTTTCGGGTTCGGATATCCAAACTTCCGATATTACGAACAGATTGAAGAAACTGGGCGGAACCATCCATAAGGGCCACGCGAAAGAACATGTCGGTCAGGCAGACGTGGTGGTGACATCATCGGCCATCAGCACGGGCAATCCCGAGGTCGAAGCGGCCGAACAAGCTGCCATTCCGGTTATTCCGCGAGCCGAAATGCTGGCCGAGCTCATGCGGCTTAAATACAGCATTGCGATTGCCGGCGCTCACGGGAAAACTTCCACCACATCCATTGTTGCCTCCGTGCTTGCACGGGGAGGCCTGGATCCGACGGTGGTTATTGGCGGCAAGCTGAAAAGCATTGGTTCCAATGCAGTCCTCGGGCAAGGTGACTTCATCGTGGCAGAGGCCGACGAAAGTGACGGATCATTTTTGAAATTTTCGCCCACGATAGCCGTGGTCACCAACATAGATCGAGAGCACCTGGACTATTATTCTGATTTGGATGCGATAAAGGATGCCTTTTTAGAATTTCTGGATCGAATACCGTTTTACGGTCTGGCAATCCTCTGTCTGGACAATGAGCCGATCCAGGATCTTATTCCCAAAATAAAAAAGCGCTACACGACCTATGGCATGAGTTCCCAGGCAGATTTTCAAATCAGAGACGTCGAATTCGAATCTCAAAAAAGCCGGTTCGACATCTATCACCGCGGTAACCGGCTGGGCGATATACATCTGAATCTTCCCGGAATTCACAGTGTTTATAATGCAACCGCCAGCATCGCCGTGGGGATGGAACTCGACATTCCCTTTGATGATATCAAATCTGCCCTGGAGACCGTAGAGGGCGTTCAGCGCCGACTGGAAATTAAAGGTGAAACAAACGGCATTACCGTCATCGATGATTACGGGCATCATCCCACGGAAATCAAAATCACCTTGAAGGCCCTGGCGGAGAATTGGCCGAACCGGCGCAAAGTGGTCGTATTTCAGCCGCATCGATATACTCGCACCCAGGCGCTGTTTGATGATTTTACCCGCGCATTTTACCAATCAGATTTGCTTGTGGTTCTGCCGATTTACGCGGCCAGTGAACAAAAAATTGCGGGAGTCAGCGCCCAGGCGCTTTGTGAGGGTATCAGAGCCCACGGCCATAAAGAGGTGCATTATGCCCGGGATTTTGATGCCGCCGTTTCCCATTTGAAACAAATTTTGAAACCCGGCGATATTCTGTTGAGTCTAGGAGCCGGGGATGTCTGGAAAGTGGGCATGGACGTTCTAAATGAGGTGACCTTTGTTTAAACGCCGAAAACCGCGCAAAAATGTTCGTAAAGGCAAACCATCCAGGCGCCGATTTCGATTTTTAAGCCATTTTTTGATTTGCTTTAAAATCATCACCGGATTCGGTCTGCTGGTGGCAACCAGCGCCGGTTTTATTTTTGTTCATGATGTCATCACGCAATGCGATTATTTTAAAGCCAGAAGCATCATCATCGAAGGTGAACAACGACTTACCGAACGACAGATCGCCAGATTAGCCCATGTAACAGAAAAAATGAATTTATTCGCCATTAATCTAACAGCTGTCAGGAAGCGATTGCTATCGCATCCCTGGATTGCCGAAGCGATGGTCATGAGGGAGATTCCTTCCGGGCTGATAATTCGAATAAAAGAGCATGTGCCCCTGGCGATTGTCGATCTCGGACAAAAATTTTTAATTAATGAAAAGGGAGAAATATTTAAGATCTGGACGGGTGACGATCCTGCCGACCTGCCGCTGGTCAGCGGTCTCGAAATGTCTGATCTGGCGGCTTATCGCAGAATCGAGCACGGGGCAACTGCAGATTCATCTGATGCTGAGAGATTTTCAGAAAATTCGCAAAACCATTATTCCCCCTTAGATGCAGTCATGCATGTATTACGGTTAGGCAAGCAGTCCGGTAGCATACTTCCAAACAGGCTGGTCAAACACATCCTGGTGGATCGCGAAATCGGCCTCACCCTGCACGCATTGACGCGGGTTAAAACCATCAGTCTGGGTTACCATAATTATGCCGACAAGTATGCCATGCTTCGATACATCATCGCCTATTTAAAACTAACACCAAAAGTTGCTGCGTATGAACGCATTGACTTGAACAATTTAAATCGCATCGTCGTCAGTCCCAGAAAACACAAGGTTCCGGAAGAGAAAAACAAGGAGGCTTAGAATGCAATCACAGGGAGATATTATTGTTGGGCTTGATATCGGCACGACCAAAATTTGCGCGGTAGTCGGTGAAATCTCCGGACATGATATCAATATTATCGGCATTGGAACACACCCATCCATTGGGCTACGAAAAGGGGTTGTGGTAAATATAGAATCAACCGTGGAATCCATAAAAAAGGCGGTGGAAGAAGCTGAACTGATGGCAGGCTGCGAGATCTCGGCGGTGTATGCTGGAATTGCCGGCGGCCATATTACCGGCTTTAACAGTCGCGGTATCATTGCCGTAAAGGGTTCCGAGATTACAGATAACGACGTTGATCGGGTTATCGATGCCGCACGCGCGGTCGCCATCCCTATGGATCGTGAGGTTATTCACGTACTTCCACAGGAATACATTGTTGATGACGAATCCGGTATCCAAAATCCGGTCGGTATGGCCGGTGTGCGTCTGGAGGCCAAAATTCACATCGTCACCGGCGCGGTCGCCTCGGCTCACAATATTGTCAAATGTGCCAACCGGGCCGGACTGGACGTTTGCGATATTGTGCTGGAATCGCTGGCTTCCGGTGAGGCGGTGCTGACCGAAGAAGAACAGCAACTGGGTGTGGCCCTGCTGGATTTGGGTGGCGGAACCACCGATCTGGCGATTTTTTCCGGCAATAATATCAAACATACCTTCGTCCTGGCCCTGGGCGGCAACAATCTTACCAATGATATTGCCATAGGCTTGCGTGCACCTCAGGCCGAAGCCGAAAAGATCAAAAAGAAATATGGCAACTGCGTGGCCCGCAATATCAGCAGTGAGGAAACCATCGAGGTACCCGGAATGGGTGGCAGAGAATCTCGTAAACTGTCGCGTCAAATTTTGGGCGAGATTTTAGAACCGCGCATGGAGGAGCTATATGCCCTGATAAACCGGGAAATATATCGGGCCGGAATGGAAGGCATGATCCCTTCAGGAATGGTGATTACCGGTGGCACGGCGCTGTTGGAGGGCGTTACTGAGGTTGCCGAAGCTATATTTAATCTACCCGTTCGACTGGGAAAACCCCGCGGTATCGCCGGTTTGGTCGATGTGGTCAATAATCCCATGTATGCCACCGGAGTGGGTCTGGTTTTATATGGAGCCAAAAATCAAGACTCTCGTAAATTTAGAATTCGAGATAAAAATATCTTTAACCGGGTGATGACCCGCATGAAACGCTGGTTTCATGAGGTAGTGTGACGAGGACATAAGTTGAACCAAAATCCTTTGAAAGGAGGTGGTTAATCACAGGTTGGCGACTCAAAATAGATAAATCCGAAGCACGAAATCCGAAATACGAAACAAATTCAAAATCTGAATGTTCCAATGATCCAAACCATTTCAAATGCGACAATAATTTTCATTGATTCCTTTGTTTTGATCATTTGAATTTTGGTCATTCGATATTGTTTCGAATTTCGAGATTCGAATTTCGAATTTTAAATTCTAATAGTCATTTGATTGCCTAAGTACTTTGAAATTTTCTCATATATATAAATATTAGCTTTAAAATAAAAAATTAGGAGGTCAGGCATGTTCATGTATGTGGAACCTGAAAAATCGGCAAAAATTAAAGTAATTGGTGTAGGTGGTGCAGGTGGAAATGCAATCAATAATATGATCGCATCAAACATGCAGGGTGTGAAATTTATTGCGGCCAACACGGATGCCCAGGCCCTTGATATTTCCCGCGCACCAGTCAAAATCCAGCTGGGTGAAACCCTTACCGAAGGTCTGGGTGCCGGCGCCAACCCTCAGATCGGCAGGGATGCAGCGCTGGAAGCTGAAGGCGCGCTGCGAGAAACGTTAGCCAACAGCCACATGATATTTATCACAGGTGGGTTCGGTGGCGGCACCGGAACCGGAGCGGCGCCGGTGATCGCGGAGATCTGCAAAGACCTGGGCGCATTGACCGTTGCGGTAGTCACCAAACCGTTTTCATTTGAAGGCAAAAAAAGGACCCGGTTGGCTGAAGCAGGCCTTGAGGAACTAAGAAAAGTGGTGGACACGGCCATCACCATTCCCAATGACAGGCTCAGAGGGCTTGCACCCAAAAAAGCTACTCTAATGGAAATGTTCTTAAAGGCAGATGAGATCCTGCTGCACTCGGTCAAAGGCATTACCGATTTGATCATGATGCCCGGTGTGGTGAATCTGGATTTCGCCGATGTCAGAACAACGATGTCCAAGGCCGGAATGGCAATTATGGGCATCGGTATCGCAACCGGAGAAAATCGCGCTGTCGAAGCCGCCGAAAGAGCCATATCGCATCCCCTGCTCGAAGATATTCCCATCGCCGGTGCCAAAGGCGTTTTGATGAATATCACCAGTACCAGCGAAATGGAATTTGAAGAAGTTGCCGAAGCTTCCGAATATATTCATAGTGAAGTCGGAGAAGATGCCGAAATCTTCTGGGGAACCGCTGTGGATGACAGCCTTGATGATGAAATGCGCGTCACGGTCATTGCAACCGGAATCGGTGCCGAACAAGAGGCTGTCCGGGAAAGTCACCTCGATAATGCACTCAGAGGTAAAATAAGAGACATTACCCCGTCGGATTTGGAGAAGGAAGCCATTGATTTTGAAGAACCGACCTTTATCCGCAAGCAAAAAGCCGTCGGCGAATCCAATGGTGCAGTCTATCGAGGGCATAAGGGGCTGATCGTGGATATGGATGATCTGGATTCTCCAACTTTCTTACGAAGAAAGGCGGATTAACGATATCGGGTTTTTTTGTTTTAGTGTTTAGTGTTTGGTGTTTGGTGTCCGCCATCGGCAGTTGGTTGCAAAATAATGTGAACATCCATATATTCTATTGGGTTGACCCCATGCGTTAAGGGCAAAAAATGCCTGCGCTCCGGCCTGATCTCCTATAGCGGGTCATCATAGAATATTAATTGCTGCGAACTGGTCATTCGCAGCCTTAGCTGCGAAGTTGTCTTTCGCAGCCTTAGCAACAATGGACAGCCTGATGGTATCCAAGACCGACACGTTAGGCCAAAAATATATAGAGTCTGAGATTGGCACGATCCGCAAGCCGTGGCGCGGGAGAACCCGCATTGCGCTGGTTTATCCCAATCGCTACCATATTGGAATGTCCAATCTCGGATTTCAAACGATATATCAATTGCTCAACTCATTTGATCATATCGTTTGTGAACGTGCTTTCCTGCCCGACAATGCCCGCGGTGCCCATCACCAACTGAGAACCTTTGAATCCGGTAAACCGCTTGCGGATACCGATATCATTGCATTTTCACTTTCTTTTGAAAATGACTATCCGCATATCCTTTCAATTCTGGAAAATTCCGGAATTGCATACCGATCGGACCAACGCAGCGAACATGACCCGCTGGTTATTGCCGGTGGCGTAACCTGTCTTTTAAACCCGGAACCCATCACGGCCTTCATTGATTGCTTTTTGATTGGTGAAGCAGAGTCTATCCTGCCCCAATTTCTAAGTGTCTACGAATCACACCGGGGTCAAAAAACGCTTTTAAAAATCATCGCTCAAGAGGTGGCCGGCGCCTATGTGCCGAATCTTTACCAGACAGAGTACCACAGTGATGGAACGCTCTCGGCCTTCAATGCTTTAGACAATGTGCCACCAAATATTAGGCGTGTTTTTTCAAAGGATATTTCCCGGTTTTCTACCCATAGTGTGATTACCACTCCCCACGCAACCTTTGAGCGCTCCTTTCTGGTCGAAGTCGGGCGGGGATGCCCCCATGGGTGCCGGTTTTGTGCCGCCGGATTTGTTTACCGACCCGCACGCTTTCGACCCCTTTCGCTGCTCGAGAACACGATGAAACATGGCGTTACGCAGACGGATACCATTGGACTGGTGGGCGCTGCGGTGTCGGATTTGCCGGGTATCCGACAGCTCTGTCGACAGTTTCAAAACACAGACGTCCGAATTGCGTTTAGTTCCCTGCGTGCCGATCGGCTGGCACCGGAACTGTTGGCGGCATTAAAACAGAGCAAGGTTAAAACTGCCACCATCGCCCCCGAAGCCGGCACACAACGCTTGCGTAATGTCATCAACAAAGGAATCGATGAAGAAGACGTGCTCGATGCGGCCACCGCCCTGGTTGAAAACGGAATTCCCAATTTAAAACTTTATTTCATGATCGGCTTGCCGACGGAGACCGATAGTGACATCGACGGAATTATTGCGTTGGGCAAACGCATAAAGCACCGCTTCCTCAAATCCAGCCGTGCCCGAAAACGAATCGGCGAAATAACCGTCAGTCTCAACTCTTTTGTTCCCAAAGCGTTTACCCCTTTTCAGTGGGTTGCAATGGAAGACATCCCCGGATTAAAAGTAAAGTTAAAGAAAATAAAGGCTGAATTAAGAAAAATTGCCAATGTTCGTGTACATGCGGATGTTCCAAGATGGGCTTATATTCAGGCGCTTTTTTCGCGCGGTGACCGACGGGCTGCAGATATCCTGTCCATGGCCCATTCAAACCATGGCAACTGGGCGCAAACGTTGAAGTCAGTTCCCATCAACGCAGATTTCTATGTTCACCGCCAACGGCATTTCGATGAGCTCCTCCCCTGGGATTTTATCGACCATGGAATCAAAAAATCATTTCTGTGGAAAGAATATCAAAAAGCTCAAAATGTCTGACCGTTGTTAGGTTTCAAGTGCAAAAGGTTTCAGGTGTAAGGAAATATGGCATGGGGCGTGGGGCCTGGAGCATGGGGATTAAGGCAAAAATAAAAAGCGTTAGGTTTGAGGTCTGAGGTTTGAGGCAAAAAAAGAGGGGATCAGGGGTTAGAAATCCCCCAATCTTTATCTTTTAATTTTTCGCCTCCAACCTATAGCCTAATGCATTCGCATGATAACCTTGAATCCTGAACCCGTGAAAGCTGACACCTGACACCCGACACCTGAAACCTGACCTAGTCTACTATTTATCCTCCCAAATCTAGATGATATTATCTAACTTGTTTATATTATTAAATAAATTAAATCGACCCCAGGGCTTGATATCGATGATCCAAATGTGATATAGATGCATCTTTTTATCGATGGATAAAAAACCTTCTTTCGTCGCGCAGGGTAGCTGTGAAAGAGATTATTACGGGGAGTGGTTATGATCGAAGGAACCTTTTTTATGTTAGGCCTGGGTGCACTCTGTGGCCTGATACTCAGTGCTGCCTCACGCATATTTTATGTCTATGAAGATCCTCGCATTGCCGGGGTTGAAGCATGCTTTGCCGGAGCCAACTGCGGTGGCTGCGGGTATGCCGGTTGTTCCGCAGCCGCTGTTGCCGTTGTGGCCGGCAAAGCCCTTCCGAGCGTATGCATTGTCGGTGGATCTGAATCGGCAACAAAGGCTGCAGCCGTAATGGGGATGGAGGTTGGATTGGCCGAACCGCCGAAGTCCTACAATGAATGTTCAGGTGGAAACAGAGCCTCGAACAAATATCATTATCTAGGCATCAATAGCTGCCGGGCGCTGGCCACTTTGTACGGCGGTCAACGTGATTGCGGCATTGGTTGCCTGGGACAGGGCGATTGCATCCAGGCATGTTTGTTTGATGCATTAATAATGGGACCGGATGGCTATCCGGTGGTGATTGACGAAAAATGTGTCGGATGTGGAGCGTGTGAACAGGCCTGTCCCAAAAATATCATTCGCGTCAGGACATCATCTCAGCGATTGATCCATTTTAACCGATCCGATGATTGTCTGGCCCCCTGTCGCCAAACCTGTCCCGCTGAAATAGACATTCCCAAATATATCGCCCAGATCCGTCACGGTGATTACGAGGGGGCAGTCAACACGATCAGGGAACGTAATCCGTTGTTGCTGGCCTGCGGCCGGGTCTGCCCCCATCCCTGCGAAACAAACTGTCGACGCGGGATTGAGGACGAACCGGTATCCATCAATCAGTTAAAACGATTTGTGGCCGACTATGAAATGAATTCCGGCAAACGATTGCCGATTTCAATGGCACAGCCTACACACAAAAAAATCGCCGTGGTAGGCGGCGGACCGGCGGGCCTAAGTTGCGCCTACTTTCTCCAAAGACTGGGGCATGATGCCACCATATTTGAGGCCATGCCCAAATTGGGCGGAATGCTCAGATACGGCATACCGGAATATCGATTGCCGAAAAAAGTTCTGGATTGGGAAATCGAGAGTATCCTCGGGCTGGGCGTAAAACATCACGTCAATGTCAGATTCGGCCATGATTTTGACCTCAGTTCTCTCATCGCCGCTGGATTCGACGCCATCTTTCTGGGCATAGGTGCCTGGAAGGACTCACAATTAAGAGTTGAAGGCGAAGACCTCAACGGTTGTTACACCGGCATTGATTTTTTATCCAGGCTGGCCGGAGGCGACGCGCCGCCGATCGGACGGATAGCTGCGGTTATTGGCGGTGGCAATACCGCCATTGATTGTACCCGCAACCTGATCCGCAAAGGCGCGCAAAAAGTCTATATTGTCTATCGACGCACCCGTGGTGAAATGCCTGCCAATGAAGTCGAAATAGAGGCTGCCGAGGCAGAAGGGGTCGAGTTTCTTTTTCTGGCTGCACCGGTCCGTGTAATCGGCGATGAAGACAGTCGTGTTACGCATTTAGAATACTTACAGATGGAGCTGGGCGAACCGGATGCCAGTGGAAGACGAAGACCGATGCCGATTGAAGGGTCTGAGACTTTGCTTCAAACCGATATGGTGATCACTGCCATCGGGCAATCCCCGGATATTTCATTTACCGAGGCCACCCAAAGCCGCTTGAATGAGCTGCAAACGACGCGCTGGAACACCATCGAAGTCAAGCCCGAAACCCTGCAAACCAACATTCCTTATCTGTTTGCCGCCGGGGATGCGGCTACAGGTCCTTCGTTGGTGGTCGATGCCATCGGCGGCGGGCGCCGTGCCGCCCGCTCGATTCATCAATATGTTATGGGCGAAGAAGTCATTGCGGCCCCCAAGGAATTGGGAAAAGACCCGATCCCTGAAACCCTATTCGATCATGTGGTTGGCATTGTTAAATCAACACGAGCTCCCATGCCGGAGCTTCCGGTTGCCGCACGGATTCAATCATTTATCGAGGTAGACCAGGTGCTTACCGAAGAAGATGCATCGAATGAAAGCAAAAGATGCCTTTCTTGCTGTTTGATCTGTTATGACAAGGATACAACGCTAGTCGCTTAATTATTATCGTTTATGGAGGACTCCATGGCTGTTCTCGATTTCTTAAAAAGTGTTGATATCTTCAAAGGACTCAGTGATGATCAGCTCAAAAAAATTCGGCCGGGCTGTCACGAGGTAGAATACCACGGTGGGCACAGGCTGTTTGCCGAAGGCGAGAACTCGGATCGGGTTTGGATCGTCACTGCCGGTCAAGTCGATTTAAGATTCGATCTTCCGGGAAGATCCACATCAGAAGAAAATACCATTTTTTCAATTACCGCAGGAAATACCCTGGGTTGGTCCAGTTTCGTGCCGCCGTATCAATACAAACTGTCTGCCTATTGTGCAACCAGAACATGTAAAATCCTACAAATAAAAAAGGAATTTCTGCTCACCTTGTTTGAAAAAGACACACGATTGGGATTTTTAGTAATATCAAATTTAACCGGGATTGCCAGCACCCATTTTCATCGGTTGCAGAATTCATCCAGCGGTCCGCCGGCTTCCAAAATAACCGTAACCGTGCATATGGCCACCTGCGGGATTGCGGCCGGTGCCCGACCGGTAATGACGGCCCTCATGGAAAAAATCTACGACTCCGGACGACAGGACATCGAGGTAAAATCATCGGGATGCATTGGAAAATGTCCCAGCGAGCCGAATGTGACTGTCGAAATCGGCGGGCAAGACCCGGTGGTGTATCAAAAGATGACCCCCGACAAAATCCGCCAGGTGTTCGAAAAACATATCCTCAAAGGTGAAATACAGGAAAAATATAGATTAACGTAGCTTGGAAGAGCCAAAAAATCGGTACGTAATTTCTGTATCTTAATAAAAATACAAGGTGTTTTTGAGGCCTGCGCTTGTGCCTCAATCATGGAATAATGGGCACGAAGTGAAGCTTTAGCGCTATAGTGGAACGATGGAATGATGGGTTTTTAAAGGATATTATCTATTATAAACTTTAACGTGAGACGACTTTTGCCATTTACCCAATATTGCAATTTCCTCTCCGAGTCCATAAGCCCTACGAGCCGGAAGCCAAGACCCATTTTTCCAATATTCCAGTATTCCACCATTCCCTCCGGGAGACGAGTATTACGGGCCGGAGACCACATGGGACGAAGCTTTAACTTGAAATCGCTAATTAAGAATTAGGAGGAGTTAATGGTTACCCTCGATTTTCTTGAAAACGTCGAAGTCTTTCAAGAACTCAATGACAATCAACTGACCGAGATCCAAAAATGCTGTCAAATAGTGGAATTTTCGCGCGGTGATAAAATTTTTGGTACCGGAGAGGAGCCTCAGTATCTGTGGGTGGTCATGGAGGGACAGGTGACGCTGCATTGGGAGATGCCCGGACGATCTGCTTTGCCGGAGCCCACCATTTCCAGACTATCAGAAACAATGACCTTTGGATGGTCAAGCCTTGTCCCGCCTTACAAATACAGGCTCTCTGCGTATTGTGACACAAGAGCCTGCAAGGTGATCAAGATTGAACGCGATGCCCTGACTGATCTTTTTGATCAAGATGCTGAAATCGGATACAAGGTAATGAACAGATTGCTTTCAGTGGTGGCTTCCCGCTTTCTCAATTTGCAGGAGGAAGTCGCCAAACAAAGAGGCAGTGATATTATAAATCAGTGGTGACAGAAAAAAATCTTGAAAGCTTAGCCCCATTATGGTAGTCGGTGCTTGGCTTTTTATAGGGTTCCATCATAATTGACAACTCATGATTAAACGGATTCAACATGTTCACAAAAAAAGAGCTAAAACTGGCTTATGCGCTGGCTGTTTGTTTATTGGTCGTCGGAGCCATATGTTATGCCGCCTTCCCTGAGAAGGCTCCGCCGCAACCGCTGCGCCTGCAATTTAACGTAGCCGCCGGAAAGGTGCTATTTGATCATAAGATCCACCATTCGGAATTTGGGTATGGAATTTCCTGTGGTGACTGTCATCATACGCTCACTGAAGATGAGTATGAAGATGCCCAGTCTTGCACTGAATGTCACGACCCTGATGAAGGCGATGAAGAGGTGCCGAAACGGGCGGATGCCTTCCACAAACAGTGCGCCGGCTGTCACGAGGACTTCGAATCCGGACCGACTGAGAAGGAATGTTCCAAATGTCATGTCAGGTAAATCGGTAAAGCAAGTATCTTCGGTCGTTTCAAGGCGAGTTTAATATCTCGCAGGATGATTAAAAAGGTTAGGTTATGCTAAAAAAATCGCTCTTCGGATGGTCTCTACCGCGAATTGAATACGAAGTTCTTCCAGTACATGTACCCGAGCCCGACCAAGTTGCCGCCTCAAATGCAGTGACACTGTTGCACCCCAAATCTAACCAACAAAATGCACCCGCGTTATTCCGCGTCGGCGACATGGTAAATACCGGCCAGAAAATTTCTCTTTTTGCAGATGATCCGGCTTATGTCATTGCCACTGCCACGGGCAGAATATCTTCGATTTCACCCTTCACCGGTGATTATGGCAAGTCCTATCTGGCCATAACCATTAATATCGCCGAAAATGAAGTCGTTGACAATGAATTTGAAACCGTTGTCCAAAAACCAACCCTTGAAAGTGCCATAAGCTTTCTCGCGGTTGCCCCCGGCAGACCCCCATTGAGCACTTTCGCCGATCCTCAGCAAAATATTAAAACAATTGTAATCAATGGCGTCGACAACGACCTGCTTATCGGAACCAATCAATTTATTATTAAATCCAGGCTCAACGCCGTAAAACGCGGGATACAGATTTTAAAATCAATTTCCGGCATAGATAATATTATCTTAACAGTGGCCGGCGAAACCCTGCAAGGCTATGGCCATCTGGGTGTCGATGTCAAAGCGGTGAACACCACGTACCCATCGGCACTTCCCCAGCTGATCATGAAAGATGTTCTGGGACAGATCCTGCCGGCCGGTCAGCGCTGCGAGGATCTGGGAGTTTGCTTTTTCAGTGCCGAGGCTGTTGCCGCATTAGGCACCGCATTTGACGGTGGTCGTATCCCGCTGACGAAAGTTATTACGCTGATAGGCAAAGACTACAGCCAAAAACTGATCCAAGCCAGGATCGGCACTCCCCTCAAAGACATCTTTACTAAATATGGGTTAAGCGTTAACGAAAAAGATCGGGTCATTTTCGGCGGCCCGATGCGGGGGCTGGCGGTTTATTCGCTGGAGCAATCGGTTCAACCGGACACGGATGCGATCATGATCCTCGATCAGTCTCAAGCAGCTTATGCATCTAACTATCCTTGTGTAAATTGCGGAGATTGTGTTCGCACATGCCCGGCCAATATTCAAGTCAATCTGCTGGTTCGCTTCCTCGAAGCCGGACAATACGAGGAAGGTGCCGATTATTACGATCTTTTGTCCTGCGTTGAATGTGGATTATGCAGTTATGTCTGTATTTCCAAAATACCCATCTTTCAATATATCAAATTAGCCAAATATGAGCTAGAGCGGACAAATGTAGTGGAGGCAGCAAATGGTTGATCACAAGAAATTGATCGTATCCCATGCTCCTTTTTGGCATAGCGACAATAGAGTAACAGAACGCACCTATCATACCTTCCTGGCGGCTCTGCCAGCCGTACTGTTAGGATTCAGCCATTACGGGATACCGGCTATCGGGGTGATCTGTCTTAGTGTATCAACGGCAATTCTCTGGGAACTGGTAATAAATCTGGTAAGCCGGAGACCGATCACCATTGGAGACGGTAATGCCGCCTTAATAGGTTTGTTGTTTGGAATGCTATTGCCCGCAACGATGCCATGGTGGGCGGTGACCACCGGCACATTTATTGGTGTGGTGATTGGAAAACAGATCTTCGGCGGCATCGGCAGCAATGCCTTCAATCCAGTGGCGCTGGCCGTTGCGATTATGATGGTATCGTGGAAAGATCTGTTCGATTTTGATGGCATGCTGTTGAATTATGACCTCGAATTTGCCGGTCTATATCCCATCGCCGCTGCTAAATATTTCGGGTCGGAAGGAATCGACGCTTTTGGCCTTTGGGATCTATTCATGGGCAGGCAAATCGGCGGTATTGGTACCACTTTTGGTCTGGGTTTGGTTCTGGGCGGGATTTATCTCATATTGAGGGGGTTCATCCGCTGGGAAATATCTGTCAGTTTTCTCGTCGGCGTCTATATCGCCGCCTTTTTATTTAATTTATTCGATCCGATCCGGTATGTCAGCCCTGTCTATCATCTGTTAACCGGATATACATTGATCGGCGCATTTTTCCTGGCCACCGAAGACTCCTCATCACCGGTGAATGTTATTCCGATGCTAATCTATGGTGCCGTCGGCGGTATCATGACGGCACTGATTCGGAATATCGGCGCTTATGTCGATGGCGTAATATTGGCTATCCTGGTGATCAATCTTATTCATCCGCTTCTGGATAAAATCAGACCCAAAGCACTGGGAAAGGTTGTGTAAGCGATGCGTGAAATGATAAAAATGGTGGTCGTTTTGACTATCTTAGCCTGTCTCTCCGGCAGTCTGCTGGCCTATATCCATAACGGAACCCAGGAGAGAATAGAAAATCAAGTGCTTGAGTTTGTTAAAGGTCCAGCCATACGGTCGATTTTTAAGGGTGCCACCAATGATCCCATCGTGGATCGTTTTCAGATTAAAGACGGTGAGATTGAGCGCACTTTTTTTGTGGGGGTTATTGAGGGTGAACCTCGCGGTATTGCCCTTGAAACTTTCGGTAAAGGATATGGCGGAGATGTGGGGTTGATGGTCGGCATCGACGTTAAAGATAATAAATTGTTAGGGGTGGGGGTTACAACCCACGCTGAAACACCCGGCATGGGAGCAAAATCAAAAACCGATCCAAGCTTTGCAGCCCAGTTTAGCGATACTAGCCTGGAAGATCCGATAAAAGTCAACCAAGATGGCGGCACCATCAACGCGATCAGCGGTGCAACCATCACTTCCCGTGCGGTTTGCTCAGCGGCAACCGAGGCAAACGAGATTTACAAGCAGTTGAAAGACCAGATCGAAGATCAGCTCAAAAATTTTAAAAAATAGGGAGACATAGATGGCGAAACCGCTTGCACAGGAATTTTTCAAGGGTTTATGGGACGAAGTACCACCATTTCGCCTGGTACTGGGTCTTTGCCCGGTGCTGGCAGTTACCAAATCGGTTGAAAACGGCATCGGTATGGGAGTGGCCACAACATTTGTGCTGGTATGTTCGAATGTTCTGGTATCACTGCTGAGAAACGCAATTCCGTCAAAGGTGAGAATCGCATGCTTTATTGTTATCATTGCGACCTTCGTCACCGTTGTGGAATTGGTCATGCAAGCTTACGCCTATCCGCTTTTTCTTAAATTGGGGATTTTTATTCCGCTTATTGTGGTCAATTGCATCGTACTGGGACGCTCGGAGGCGTTTGCCTCCAGAAACGGTGTATTTCGCTCGTTGCTGGATGGTCTGGGTATCGGTATCGGTTTTACGTTATCCCTAGCTGTCTTGGCGGCCGTGCGAGAATTATTCGGTACCGGGGCACTTACATTCTGGGAGAAACCCATTCCGATATTTGGACCATCCTATCAACCGTTTACTTTTATGATTGAGGCTCCGGGTGCCTTCGTATGCTTGGGTTTACTGCTGTGCATCATGAATCTGGTCGGCAAAAAATAGGAGATGACCATGGGTGAATTTTTTGTCCTGGCAATCAGTTGTATCCTGATAAACAATATTCTGTTAGCCCAGTATCTGGGAAACTGCCCGTTTTTAGGCACGTCCAAAAAAATGGAAACCGCCATCGGAATGGCCATGGCGGTGGTCTTCGTGCTGGTCATGGCGGGTGTCATTACCTGGGTTGTCAATACGTATTTCCTGGTGCAATTTAATTTGGAATACCTGCGCACGGTTGCTTTCATTCTGGTGATTGCCTCACTGGTTCAATTCGTCGAAATGTTTTTAAAAAAGAGCATTCCGGCCCTGTATGCCGGTTTGGGTATTTTTCTACCGCTGATTACCACCAACTGTGCGGTTATGGGGGTATGCCTGATCAATGTCAATGAAGAATACAATTTCTTGCAGGCTTTAGTGGCTTCGTTTGCATATGCCGTGGGATTCGGGCTGGCATTGATTTTATTTGCCGGGGTTCGAGAACGTATCCTTCTGGCCCGGGTTCCCAGACCGCTGCAAGACACTTCCATCGCCCTGGTAACCGCCGGCATCCTGTCTCTCACCTTTTTCGCCTTCAAGGGGATGGTATAGGCGCTGCGCGCCTCAGGTTTCAGGTTTCGGGTGTCAGGTGTCAGCTTCGCGGGTTGCGCGGCACGCGTTATTCGTTAACATCTGATGAATTTGATTTTCTTAAATGCGTACCCCGTAACACGCAAAGCAAGAAAATTCCGCATTCCCAATTCCTAAATCCCCTGCCCTCTGTCGTCTGCCCTATAAACTCTAACCTCTCACCACGACCCATTGACACCCCCATGCTTGCATTCTTATGTTTTTAATGAAAACCCAAAAGTGATTATAAGAGGTCATCTGAATGTAAAGACAGGAGGATAGAATTATGTACAATAAAATTATGGTTCCATTGGATGGGTCGGAGTTGGCGGAATGTGTGCTGCCTCATGTGGAGGCGATTACTTCGGGATGCCAGGTTACGGATGTGGTCCTTGTGCGAGTGATAGATCCGCTGCGATTGCCGGCCAGTGTCCCGGCCAAAGGAGAGTATGGCTTTACCGAAAAAGAACGTGAAAAATTAGAAGAACACCATAGACAAGCAGCCGACGAATATCTTAAAAATACAGTGTTTAACCTTACCATGGCCGACGCAAAAATCACTTATGATGTCATTGAAGGGAAAGTTGCCGATAGTCTTACGGATTACTCCATCAGCAATGGTGTCGACCTGATTGTGATGGCCAGTCACGGGCGTTCTGGAATCAGTCGATGGGTGCTTGGCAGCGTAGCCGAGCGCATGGTCCGTCATTCATGTGTGCCGGTGCTCATGGTGCGAGCACCAGGCTGCGAACCAAAGTTATAAGAGACGGTTTCAGGTGTCGGGTGTCATGTTTCAGCAAACGGATTTCAAAAATATTGAGTTGCGTGTTGAAGATTCCTGCAAGCATTTATCGTTTGTTTCGTGGGAGCGGCATTCTGCCGCGATTTGAAACCCAATCGATCCGATCTGATATTGGATAGAAACCACTCCCACAAGAATTCACATTGTAAATTGAGTTTCCAATATTCAACTACGATCAGGGTGTATCGCCTATCTTATTTCTTGAAATGCGTAACCCTGAACCTTGAACCTCTGAACCTTGAACCTTTGAATCCTGACACCTATATATCATAAAGATAATGACACACACTGCACCCTTGCGGCGGTTCCGGCATGGCTTCGCGGGCGGATTGCAAGGTTCGTTCGCGGCCCGTCCCGCCGGAGTTGAATAGATTGCTGACAATGGTGTTTTCATGTCTTTCGATTCGCTCGGCGAAACGCTGTCGGTAAAAATTGCAGGTTTCCGATTCCCACACATCCATGATATTGTCCTGCGGCAAACGGCCGTAATGAACCGAAGGCATGGTCACTTCCTTGCCCAAAAATGTTGTGGGTCCGCCAAGGGCCAGATTGATGCAGGGGGCAACTGTTCCGTCGTACCGAATAAACATGGAATTCCGCGGATCCTGCTCGCATACCGGCTGCTCTTCGGGAACAAAGGCAAATGCAGTCGTCAGAACATTCAATTTTTTTGCAAAACGGCGAGCCTTATCCAGTGACTTTCGTAATCGACGGATTTCTCTGGTTTCGCGGGGACCGAATAAGCCGAGG
>JASFPE010000044.1:0-18947 GCA_050116155.1 Desulfobacterales bacterium | reverse complement strand
ACCATCGCTTCATAGATGTCTTCGACGGTCTTGATAAAATGAGATTGACCCAAAATCAAATTCAATTCCTGCGGATTTTCAAGTTTTACGATTTTTATTTCCATATGGCCCTCCGTTCAATTGCAGGGAAAAAAATGAATAGAAACACAAAAAAAACTTGACCTTAACGCACAGGCCTGTTAATGAACTGTTTCATTGCGCCCATACCATTGCTATCTATATTTAAATACCGGCAGATTGAGTATGGGCATTTTTTTAGCCTGGACCGCTTACTGGTGATATGTGCGAGTAAATGTAGCCTCCCACTGCTGCGGTCCAGGCTTTTTTCATATTGGGGAGAGTTCAACGCCGATTCACATTGGATCGAATTACTATTTGGCCATGGTCAACCTCCGATGGCGCGCATTTCTCCACAAACCCGGATGACTTTATGCCCTGCCAGGTTATGATCCGAGGGCTTGTGATGTATAGCCTTAAGAAATATTTGCGCTATCTCCTCATCGGAGCAATTGCTTCTTAATGGACCTTTAACATCTTCCTGATGATCGGATAACAAACAGGGTCTTAACTGTCCGCTGGCCGTCAATCTCAGCCGGTTACAGCTGTCACAAAAGTGCTGGCTGAGGGCAGGAATGAATCCAATTTCGCCTTTAGCGCCTTCAAATTGATATCGTTTTGCGGGCCCGTCATTTTTTGAATTGCGGACCGGGACCAAATTTCCTAAAGTACTGATGCGTTTTTTGATTTCAGGAACCAGCAAGAGCGGACCATTTCCCATGTCGGATTGGCCAATTGGCATATATTCGATAAATCGAATATGAAACGGGTAACGAAACGACAGGCGTGCCATCTCCTCCAGCTCATCATCATTAATCCCGTTTAGCGCCACGATATTGAGCTTTATTGGGTCAAAGCCCATGGATTGCGCCGCTTCAATGCCTTGCCAGACCCGATCAAATGTATCCCTGCCGGTGATTTTCTGATATTTTTGACGGCTTAGTGTATCCAGACTGATATTGATTCTGGAAATACCGGCCGAACGAATTTTTTCGATATTATCCTTGAGAAACACACCATTGGTGGTCAATGATACATCCGATAGCCCTGGAATTTGGACCAGCTCGGTTAAAAATTCGTAAACACCCTTTCGAACCAGGGGCTCTCCGCCGGTGACCCGTACCTTTGTAATGCCGAGGTGGATGCCGACGGTGATAATTCGGAGGATCTCTTCGTAGGTTAAAATATCTTCATGGGAGAGTCTTTCGATGAGCTCTTGCGGCACACAATACATGCATTGCAAATTGCAGCGATCGGTAATGGAAACCCGCAGGTAGTTCAGATGGCGATCGTACTGGTCGATTAGTTTGGCGTCTTCCAACTTTGCAGAATCCTTCCCAATTTTAAAGCCATTTCTAGACGGTTTTGAGAATCCTATTACCGCTTATGCCGAATTTTTCTCGATACTCGGGAATTTCAATCATGGGGGGACGTTCGAGTCCTTCGAGTTTTAGTTTTTCGGGCTCATATCTATCATTGACCAGGTTATATTGAATCATTTCATCATACATATCGTCGTAGAGTTCGATCTTACCCAGCTTTATTTTACGATTAATAAAGGTCTTTAATATGACAAACGACATCCTTCCCAGAGCCTTGGTGTCCTGGTTGCTGTGAATGCGTCGATCCAGATCAACCTGAGCCATGACATCGAGGCCCCAATTATTATAAATATCGATGTTCATGCTGGTCTCAATGCCATAGCCGATGGGAAATGGAATTTGTTCGAAAATTTCGCGATAACCGGCATATTCGCCGGAAAGGGGTTGCATCAGCTGCGTCAGATCCGGAAAAAACAGTGAAAACAAGGGCCTGATGACCAGTTCGGTCACCCGCCCACCGCCGGTGGGTCTGATTTTATTTTTTCCGATGGATATGGGTCGGTCGTAAAAGGCTTTGGCGAACTTGATGTTATCATATAAAAGAAGCGGGCCGAGTAAACCATAGGCAAAGCGGTGATGAATATTTTTAATATCCGCATCCAGATAAATAATAATGTCCCCTTGCGTGATGTACAGGGCCTTCCACAAATTCTCGCCTTTGCCTTTGAATTTATCGAGATGGGGCAAGATATCGTCCGCCTTGTAGACATCTGCTCCGAACTCTCTTGCGATAGCCCTGGTTTTGTCGGTTGAACCGGAGTCGATGACAATGATTTCATCCAGTAGCGGATAGCGTGTCATGAGCTCCGATCTCATGATGATAATTTCTTTGGCAATTGTTTTTTCTTCGTTCAACGTCGGCAGGCACAGCGAGATCTTAAGGTTCTTTTGAGTCTTCTCCTCCATAAGGCGGTTAAGATCTTTAAATTCAGAATAGTGAAACGTATTTTTTTCAAGCCATGTGTTGTTCATCACACACCCCGCTGTCGATTGCTTTCAATACCCCGATGATCTGGGCGATTCCTTTAAACATCGGTTCAATTTCCATGGTGGCATTGTCCATGTAATAGTTAACACCATGGGTGATCCCCAGAGTCAGTGTGGGTATTTTGTGGGAAAGAAAAATGGATAGCGCCGATTCGGTGGACTTGCTTATCGGTTTGATACCAAGGTTTTCCAAAACGGCGGCTGCACTTTTTACCAGCGGATGATTGTATTTCAGCCTGGCGGACCTCAGATTGCTGATGGTTTTCAAATTCAGATCGACTTCATTTTCATGACCGATGCCTTCAACAATATCTTTAATGTCGCCATAGATTTTTTTGACCATTTTGTAAGAGTCGCTGCGGATCTCAAACCCCAGTTTTCCGTCGTAGGCGACTTTGCCATGGTTGGCTCCGCCGGAAATTTTGCCGATCACGATCCTGGAACGCGGTCGTTGTGAGAGGCGTAAATTCAAAATTTCATTGATGACTTCGTTTAGAATCAATATGGCGTTGGGCGTGAATTTAAGAAAAATCCCTTTTTGTTTCGAGATACTGCATTCGATCTCTCCCCTGATCATACCGTCCGAATAATAGTTGAGCCGTCCGAGCTCAATGCCTTCTAAACATATACCGCCCCTGATGGGTGTGGGCCAGGTTTTTAAAAGATGCCTGACGCCCCTTAAATTACCCTTGCCAATGGATTGTATGGTTCCGGCCAGCACGATGTCGGATTCAAATTGCAGGTTCAATTCTTTAAATATTACCGGCAACGAGGCCAACACTCCCACCCCCACGGAATTGTCCAGAATTCCGGGCCCCGTAATCGCATCGTGTTTGATGGTATAATTAAACACCAGGTCTTTATCATAAGATTGATAGAAGGTGTCCAGATGGGCCAGCACAAAGATCGGCGGCTTGGTCCCGGAAGACTTTCCCCGGACAATACCGATCGGGTTTCGATATCCGTCGGTGGTGCATTCATCTACCTGAAATTCAGCCAGTCGGTCCATGAAAACCTTGGCGCGACGTTTTTCTTTAAATGTCGGCGCCGGGGTTTGTCCGATCAAAACGATATTGGTAATGATGATATCTTTAAGAGATTTTATCTCTTCCACAAGATCCGGCAATTTTTTGAGGAAATCATTCATGATTTCTTTATTTTATTTCAATGATCGATAGTAACTGTCAATGGTGTAAATGGCAGCCAACGGGTTGTGACCCAGTAATCGATCTTTGGCCGCCAGCACCGTACAGGGTGCCTGCGCATATTTTAAAAATAATGAATCATGTCCCACGCACAAGCCCATGACAATATTAAATTCGGTATTTTCGCTGTTTAACACAAAGGCCTGAGCGATAGGATTGCACATGGATTCAAAGCACCCGATACGAATTTTCTGATCGTCGCTGACGCCCAGTGTTTCTTTGGGTTCACGGCCTATCTTGCATAATGCGGATACTACCTCAAATCCTTCATTGGAGAGGAGGTTTTCGACCACTTTGGCTTCTTTGACGAGGCCGAGGCAAAACACAAATCCAAGACGCGCATATTGCATCCTTTTCGCAAACTCGATGGTCTCCATAATACGGGGCTTGACGGGCTTGATTTGCTCGTATCCGAGCTCCCGATTGGCGTAGCCCTCGCCTTCCTGAATAGAAGCCTGTTTGGCGAATTCTAAGATTTCGGGCTTATTGAATTCCTCCAGTGCTCTGGCAATCACTTCCTGATAGTTTTCAGTCGGGCAGAAAGGCGGTGATTTTCCATCTTCTGTCTGACAGATTCGCTGTTTGGTATCAAACGGGCATCGGGCGCACCCAGCTACTTCAGTTGTCATGTTAACCCCCTTAAATCACATTCATTGTGAGCAAAGCATATGAACCTCAACCTCTCCGATCCGGTCTCAAACTATATGAAATCAGGAGGAAATATGCAACAATAACCTTAAAAGATTTGGACAGAGCGTCTAGTATTCTTTATTTGACGCCAAAGTATTTTTTGTATAAGGTGAGTCGAATTCGATTCAGTCTAAAATCGTTAGAATGTCAAAAATACACGATTTGTCCATAAAATCATACCGAAACTTTCCAATTTATACATTTGATTGCGTTTTTTTAAGATATATCCTCCCGCTGACACAAAAAAATATTTTTATGATGAGCCGATTGAAGATATTTTTACTTAAATATTGTTTATAGCAGCAAACTAACATTCTAATAAATTTATTGGAGGTGTATTTATGATACGCAGTGTACATGCCGGAACCAGACAAACTGGAGGATTTAGCCTGAATGTCTTTACGGATGACGAACTCGAGGATATTCACCTGGCGACACTGGAGGTTCTACAAAAGACAGGTGTCTTCGTTGGTGATGATGAGGCCATGGACATCTATGAAGGGGCGGGAGCCGTTGTGGATCGCAACAATAAGGTTGTCAAAATTCCCCCCCTGGTAGTAGAAGAGGCCATCCAATCGGTACCATCAAAATTCATCGCTTGCGGCCGCACCCCGAAAAATGACGTCGTGCTGGAAAGAAACCGGGTTACATTTACCAATTTTGGCGAAGGTATCAAAATCATTGATCCATATACCGGCGAGCATCGAGACACGGTCAAAGCCGATACGGCCAATGCGGCCAGGCTGGTTGACTATTTAGACCATCTGGATACCTACGAACGGATTATGGCCTCCCATGATGCCCCCCACGCAACCATTTCGCTGCACAATGCCGAAGCCTCTCTAACCAACACTTCCAAACACCATTGGTTGGGACCGGTCAATGGCTATTGTTCCAGGAAAATTGTGGACATGCTGGCGGCCATTGTAGGGGGCAAGGATAAACTCAGGCAGCGTCCCTTGCTCACCTTCGTTACCTGCCCGGGAAGCCCGCTGACTTTTCCCAAGGAGCACTGCGAAATCGTTATGGAGGCCGCCCGCAACGGGCTGGCCGTCAATGTCGTATCCATGGCCATGGCCGGCGGTTCAGCACCGGTAACCCTGGCAGGCACCCTGGTGGTACTGAACGCAGAGGTTTTGGCCAGCATCGTCCTCAATCAACTGGTTTGCAAAGGATCCCCGGTTGTTTACGGCAGCTCTACCTGTCCCATCGATTTATGGCGTACCACGGCATCTGTGGGATCTCCGGAATGCGGCATGATCACCGCAGGAGCGGCCCAATTGGCGCGTAAATATGCCATTCCATGTTTTGCAGCCGGCGGGTAGGGCGACGGCAAAATATGTGATGCCCAGGCTGGCCATGAGAAGACACTCACCGGGCTGCTGGCTGCGTTGGCAGGGGTCAACGTGGTATACGGTCTGGGGATGCTCGAAATGGGCGTCACACTGGATTTTGGACAATTGGTTATGGATAACGAATTTGCCGGAATGATCAAACATGTATTAAACGGGATTCCGGTCAATGACGAAACCCTGGCGGTGGATGTCATCCATGCGGTGGGGCCGTTTAAGGATTTTTTGGGACAAAAACACACCTTAAAGCATATGAAATCCCAATCCCAGCCCCAACTGATTGATCGGCGAAGACGCCCCAAGTGGGAGGAGCTGGGCAAGACCGATATTTACGAGAGAGCAACAGAGAAAGCCAGAGAAATTCTGGAAACACACCAGCCGGATCCGCTGCCGGACAGTGTGCTTGCTGAGATTCGATCGATTATCGAGGATGCGGAAAAAGAGCTGGGCGTCTTCAAGGAAAATTAAAAAAACGGGGGGAGGTTCTAAAATGAGCAGTGAGGATCTGATTATAGCGGCCGTAAAATCGGTTATCGATGGCAACGAGGATGCTGCCAAAGAAGTTGCCGACAAGATTATTTCAGAAGGCATCAACCCCATCGATATTATTAACCAAGGTTTTGCCCAGGGGATGATCAAGGTCGGTGATTTATTCGCCAATGAAGAATATGCCCTGCCGGAGGTGCTTCTGTCTGCAGATGCCATGCAAACGGCCATCGATCTTCTGACGCCGCATATTCCGCGTGATGCCGTGGAAGAGAAGCTCGGAATTGTGGTGATCGGAACCGTTCAGGGAGATATCCACGATATCGGCAAACGCATTGTGGCCACGATGCTAGAGGTGTATGGTTTTGAAGTGCATGATCTGGGTCGCGATGTGCCGATTGAGAAGTTTATCGAGAAAACCAAAGAAGTAAATGCTGACATTGTAGCCGCCTCAGCCCTGATGACCACAACGATGGTTGGACAAAAGCTACTGGAGGAGGCTTTGCAAGAAGCCGGTATTAGAGAAAAAGTGAAATTGATGGTCGGTGGCGCAGCCGTAACACAGGATTGGGCGGATCAAATCGGCGCTGACGGTTATGCCGAAGAAGTCACAGAGGCAGTAGAAAAGGCAAGAATATTTATGTGTTGAAGCTTGACATAGGCTACAACTTAATATTCTGACATGCAGAAGATCGAATAAAATATAACTCATTTTTCGGAGAGACGGAAATGGCTGAAAAAACCATAGGGGTGCTTCATCCGGGTGCCATGGGCGTAACCGTGGCGTCGAGTATCAAAGCCGGTGGCCACCGTGTCATCTGGGCCTCTGAAGGCCGCAGCACTGTTACGGAAAAAAGGGCAACCGATGCCGGGCTGGAGGATGTTAAAGCATTATCCGAGTTGACCCGGGACTCAGATGTCATCATTTCCGTCTGTCCTCCCCATGCCGCGATCGATGTGGCCCGGCAGGTGATCAACACCGGGTTTACCAGGGTGTATGCAGATGTCAACGCCGTATCACCGGCCTCCAGCCGTTCAATCATGCAAATTGTTAAAGCTTCAGGAGCCCAATATGTAGACGGTGGCATTATTGGTTTACCGGCAGTGAAGGCGGGTCAGACACGGCTTTATCTTTCCGGCGGGCCGGCTGATGAAGTGAAAGCCCTTTTTAGCCAGGGCAACATGGATGCCATAACCATCGGAGAAAGGCCCGGCCAGGCTTCTGCACTGAAGATGTGTTATGCGGCCTGGACAAAGGGATCAGCAGCCATGCTTTTGGCTATTCGCGGCCTGGCCGATGCCGAGGGGGTAACCAATGCCCTTTTGGACGAATGGGCCAAATCTCAGCCCGGGCTTGAAGATCGCAGCAGGGTTGCGGCTGTCGGCATGGCACCTAAGGCCTGGCGTTTCGTGGGCGAGATGGAAGAAATCGCAGAAACTTTCAGAGAAGCCGGCTTGCCCGACCAGTTCCACCTGGGAGCAGCGGCCCTCTATACCCTGCTGCGGGAATTTAAAGACCAGACCGGGTCCGTTCAGATCGAGGATGTGCTCCAAATATTAAAGCGCAAATCCAAGACGACAAAATAGTTTTACTCGAGACTAGAAACTGTTTCAATATTATTTGTTGTAGTATTTCAGAATGGCTTCGCACAGCCCCGGGATGGTGAAGTTATCGGCAATGATGTGAACCTCGAAGCCAAGTTTTTTTGCGGTTTCAGCCGTGATGGGTCCGATGCTGGCGATCCGGACGCCATCAATGAGCTGCGCGAACCTGTCAGCGGGTATTAGTTCCTTAAAATTTTTTACGGTGGAGGAGCTGGTAAAGGTGATGACGTCGATGGTTTTGTCTTCCAGAGCATTGATCAGTTTATCTGCGTTTTCCATATCTTTGATGGTGTGGTAGGCGATGATTTCATCTACCGTTGCTCCCATCCGGGTGAGTTCAACCGGCAGCACCGGCCGTGCTTCTTTGGCCCGCGGCAGCAATATTTTCTTGCCCTGAAGATCTTCTTTGCCGAAGGCCTCCACCACGGATTCCGCCCGGTAGGTTTCAGGCACGATGTCACTGGTGAGACCAAACTCAAAAAGCCGCTGAGCAGTAGCCGGACCAATGGCGGCGGTGCGCACATGCGCCAGGGCGCGTACGTCTTGCTTGCGGGCAAACAACCGCTCAAATAAATAGCGAACGCCATTGACACTGGTAAAAACAATCCAATCATAAACCGCCAGATTTTCGATGGCATTATCGAGCGGGCTTTGATCCTCCGGTGGGACCACCCTGATGCTGGGGCATTCCAGACACTCGGCGCCGAGATCGGTTAACATCTTCACCAGTTCGCTGGCCTGCTGCCGGGCGCGGGTGACCACAATACATTTGCCCATCAGGGGGCGGTCTTCAAACCATTTGAGGGTATTGCGTAAGCCCACGACCTTGCCCACCACAATAATGGCCGGTGCTTTCAAGCCGGCTGCTTTGACCTGCTCGACGATATCGGCAAGGGTTCCGGATACGGTTATCTGGCGGGCGGTGGTGCCCCAGCGCACCAGTGCTACAGGAGTGTCGATTGGTTTGCCATGAGCCGTCAATTCCCGCACAATGCTGGGCAGGTTTTTAACCCCCATGAAAAATACCAGGGTGCCGATGCCTTTGGCCAGTGATGACCAGTCAATACCGGATGTTTCTTTTTGAGGGTCTTCGTGACCGGTAACAAATGCCACCGTAGATGTGTATTCCCTATGGGTCAACGGTATGCCTGCATAGGCCGGGGCTGCAATGGCCGAGGTGACACCGGGGACAATCTCAAAGGAAATTCCGGCATTGATCAATACCTCGGCTTCTTCACCACCGCGACCGAAAATAAACGGATCTCCGCCTTTGAGCCGGGTCACGGTGGCGGCGGTTTTGGCCTTGGCCACAATTAATTCATTGATCTGGTCCTGGGTCAGGGTGTGATCACCGCCCTTTTTACCGACATAGATGAGTTCAGCGGACGGTTGCGCATATTTTAAGAGGGTGGGGGAGGCCAGATAATCGTAAATGATAACATCCGCGGCTTCAATGCATTCTCTGCCTTTAATGGTCAGCAGCCCGGGATCTCCCGGTCCTGCCCCGACAAGATAAACTTTAGCTTTCATAATTTACAGGCGATGTGGTTGTAAGTTGTTCCAATATTTTATCAGCGCCCTGTTGAAGGAGCCGTTCGGCAAGCTTTACTCCGACACTTTCAGATGACGCGATCGGCCCTGACAGCGTCTCTTTAATCAGGGTTTTTCCATCAATGTCAGACACCAGTCCGGTCAATGTATAACAATCGTTTCTAATCTTGCCATGGCCGGCAATGGGAATCTGGCAACCGCCCTGCAGTCGTCTCAAAAAAGCGCGTTCGCCGTTGACGATGGTCCGGGTCTGGGAATGATCCAGGGCGGATACCAGCCCTTTAACATCCGGATCGTTTTCCCTGACTTGTATACACAGCGCGCCCTGGCCCACGGCCGGTAGCATGATCTCCTCATTCAGGTATTCGCTGATCCTGTCTTCGAGATTCAAGCGCTTGACGCCGGCTGCCGCCACGACGATGGCATCCAGATTTTCGGATTCCAATTTACGCAAACGGGTATCGAGATTTCCGCGCAATGGTTGGATCTCCACATCCGCTCGGGCATGTCTGAGCTGGGCCCCGCGTCTAAGGCTGCTGGTGCCGATGATACTTCCGGGTGGCAGTTTCAAGAATTTAAGACCGTTTTTGGAAATTAGCACATCGGATGGATTTTCGCGGGGCGGGATGGCGCCGAAACTAAGGCCTGGAGCCATCTCTGCCGGCATATCTTTCAGGCTGTGAACCGCAATATCTACACGACGATCCAGTAAGGCCTGTTCGATTTCTTTAATAAAAAGCCCCTTGCCGCCAACCTTGGCAAGGGGCACATCTATGATTTTATCACCTTGGGTTTTTATGATAACCAGCTCGATGGGCTGGTGGGGATAATTTTTTTTCAGAGCCGATTTAACCCAGTTTGCCTGCCAGAGCGCCAGTTTGCTTCCGCGGGTGCCGATCTTCAGTGTTGTTTTCATCAATGACTGCATCCTGCACAGCTTGAGGATGCGCAGCCGCTGCAGGAAGAAGCCCCGGCTGACCGCGATACCGTCTCACCACCTCCGCCTTTGGAGATGAATCCGCAAGGCGACATCAATTTGCTTACCCTTTTGCTGTTGCAGCTCGGACACGCCGGTTTTTCGTTTCCGAAAACTAGACATTCAAAATCCTGGCTGCATTTTCCGCATTGATATTCGTAAATCGGCATAAATCTTTCTCCTGGTGAAATTTAGATAGTCTAAATTTTTATGGTCTCGTAAAAAGATGCAATCCCGTCACTCCGCCGAAAGCCGGAGTCCAGAAGCTATCGAAATGACTGGATAGCGCTAAAGCTTCACTACGTGCCCGGCTTTTGCCGGAATGACAATAAATTGATTTTTTGACTTTTTACTAATTCATCAATTTCGTGATTCAAAAATAAACACATTTGGCCGCAAAATCAAGGTGCCGGATCGAGTTCCTCGATCAATCCGGCGGCAATCAACGGCAGTAAGATTTCGTGGTGTCCCACAAGATTGATTCCGGTTCCGCCCCGGGCGGTTGGTCTTTGGATGACATTCGTCAAGGGGCGGTAATGACGGTTAAAATCCAGATTGACGGTCATAAAATTGTCCAGCGTGTGTCCAAGGTTGCGTGCCAATGTAACGGCCTTTAAAAATATTTCCGGTAAAATCACCGCTGAGCCGATATTTAGATATACCCCGCCCTCTAGCTTAGCCACCAGTGACGCAAACAATCTGAAATCGCGATGGGATGCATTGCCGGTCGTGGCAGGGTCAAATCCGGGATGCATATGAATGATATCGGTGCCAATGGCCACGTGTACGGTGATCGGGATTCCGAGTCGACAACCTGCTGCCAGGATGCTTTGATCGGCGAATGGCAGCTGCTGGTCAACAATGGATCGACCAATCGTTTGGCCAAGTCCTTCTGTGTTGAGATCGGATTTTTCCAACGCCTCGCTTAAAAACGCACAGGTTTCCTGGGCCATACCAAAGGAGCCATCATCGATGGTGGCGGCAACATCTTCTGAAGTTTGACCGGTCATGGCAATTTCAAGATCGTGAATAATACCGGCACCATTCATGGCAACACCGGTGATAATGCCACGGTTCATAAGATCGATGATCACCGGATTCAGCCCGACTTTGATCACATGTGCCCCCATCCCCAATACGATGGTTTTTTTCTTACGCGTCGCAGCGGCCAAAGCCGCAATAACAGTTTTAATCTGGTTCCCGGCCAAAATGTTGGGCAGACTCTCGAGAAAGTCTTTGTACGAAGAACCCTTTTTCCAGGTCCTGGCAAAATCAACCGAGCTAACGTTGCTCTTTCGATCTAAAATCGAATAGGTTTTCACCTTACTCAGGTCTATGGGCTTAAAATTATAAGGCATAATTCATCACTCCGCGCATCAGGCCTCGCTGTAAGTTTCAAGTTCAATCAGGTGTCAGGTGTCAGGTGTCAGGAAATCGATTGCGGATTGCGGCCTGCGACGAGCTCAGCCGGGTCGATTTTGGATTTCGGATTGAAAGTTAAAATAGTTTAGGAATTGTGAACTTAGGAATTACAAAATCTAAAAAAAGATTAATTCCTCAATTCCTGAATTCCTCAATTTGTTTGCCAGACTTTTCTGACACCTGACAACCGACACCTGAAACCTATTCTTTATTATTTGTCCTCCTCAAATCTATCCGGATAAAGTATCCTATCCACCAGCTCACAAAGAATATGCCCCAGGGTGATATGGGCTTCCTGGCTCCTGGCGGTGTCGGCTGAGCCCGTACAAAAGACAAGGTCGGCACATTCGGCCAGTTTTCCGCCATGGCCCGACATCCCTATGGTTGAAAGTCCTTTAGATTTCGCTGCATCTATGGCGTTAATGACGTTTTTAGAATTTCCGCTGGTGCTGATGCCCCAGGCAATATCGTCTTTTTTGCCAAGTGCCGCTATCTGTTTGGAGAAAACATCATCAAAATGATAGTCGTTACCAATGCTGGTCAACAGCGATGTGTCCGTGGTCAGGGCAATGGCGGGCAGGGGCGGGCGCTCAATTTTAAAGCGATTGACAAACTCTGCAGCCAGATGTTGGGCATCGGCGGCACTGCCACCGTTACCAAATAGAAGAATTTTTTGCCCGGCAGCAATACCCGCAGCGATCATATCTGCGCCCTCTATGATCCTGGCAATATTGTTTTCAATAAAATTGCGCTTCAAGCGCAGGCTTTCTTCCATGATATTTAGTATTATCTTCTTCATCATCAAGACGCTTTGGTTTTAATTTGGGTTTCAATTTTTTTAATATAATCGCTGGCATCGTGTCCCAGACGAACGGCCAGTTTGAATTCACTGAGGGCTTTTTTTAGTTGGTTTTGCTTTAAATAAAGCCGCCCGAGTCGATATCGAAAAAGAGCATTATCGGGTGAAAGCCCTACGCTTTCCTGACAAAACATGGTGGCAATTTCCGGATTTTCCCCCTCTTTATCAAACAAACAGCCAAGCGCTGACAGAGAGGCCGCATCGCTCGGGTTTTGTTTGACGGCTTTTTTATACGCCGTAATAGCAGCCTTAGTTCGTCCGGCTGCCCCATGGCATTCACCTAAATAACGGAAAACTGCGCCGGCTGTTGGATTCAGCCGGGAAGCCTGCTCGAGAAATGTTTGTGCCTTTTTGAAATCGCCGTTTTCCAGATAAAGTTTGCCGGTTTGAAAGACAATTTCAAAAACATCTGCAGTGAAACCATTGGCTTTCGCAAAAAAAGAAAGCGCTTTGTCTTTATGGCCGGACAACATGTTGATCAGCCCCAAATTGTATATGGCCATATATTCTTTGGAATCTAATGCGATGGTGGCCTTAAATTGCTTTATTGCTCTTTTGTACTCGCCCTGGACACCATAGCATACTCCCAGACTATTGTGGACATTTACGTTTGCTGGATCCAGCAACAACGCCTGTTTGAATTCTTCGATGGCCCCCTGGATATCGCCTTTTTCGTACAATTGGTCGCCATTAATATTTAAACTAACGGCATCAAATATTTGGGCACTACTGGGACCGAAAAAAACGGCGTGTTCCAACGCTTTACGTGCATTATCCAGGATGTTGTATTTTGGGTAAGAAAGCGTTGGAAATGCTGCAATACCAATCGTTACGGTACTTTTGGTCTGCTTTGTTAATGATTTTTGAAAACTGCGCGCCAGTCGATAACAGTCAAATTCATCTTTTTCGGGAAAGTAGCCACCCAGCATACTATCGTCGAAAACACCCCACAAAGCGTTTTCTTTCTTGCAGAGTGCGTCGAGGGCCGCGGCAATTTCAGCATATTTTACGAGCTGCTTTTCTTTTTTGGGCGGACGGTCGACTTTGAAAGCCATCGCCCCGAACATCTCCTTGGCCATCAGTCTATCCATGGCATAGTCAATGAAAGGCTGCCCGCTGAGCACATCGGGAAATTTCCGCTTTATGGCTTTCCAGGCATCTTCGCGAGGACGTATATCCTTGTTGATTAATTTTTGGGTATCTGTTTTGGAATAAAGAAAATGCCGCGTAGAATCGCGTCGTTGTATCGGAACAGGTTTTTGTTTTGTCATCTTCAGACTCTCTTCAGAATCAATGCGAATGCCGTTTCAATAATAGATATTTCTTCTTCCTGAACGGTTCTCAGATCCACAATGAATTTATCTTCTTCTATTCTGCCGATGATCGGCGGATCATTGTCACGCAATTGTCTTTCCAGCGTGTTCGCAGAACACCCCTGGATTTTAATGCCCACACATAGACTGGGAAGATCCAATAATGGCAGCGCACCTCCCCCCGCCTTTGAAGAGCGCTGCAGCACTTGTGTGTCAATACGTGCATTTTCAATGGCCTGCAATCTGGAAACAAGCCGTTTTGCTTTTTCTTCAATTTCTTGGGAAGACATCGTCAGCATGCGCAATGTCGGTATCAACTGAATCGCTTTTGCTTCATCCCGATACAGGCGCAGGGTGCTTTCCAGCGCCGAAAGCGTCAGCTTGTCTATGCGCAGTGCTCGGGTGAGCGGATTGCGCTTGATTTCATCGACGATAGTGGTTTTGCCGACGATAATCCCTGCCTGGGGGCCACCGAGGAGTTTGTCTCCACTAAAGGTGATCACATCCGCCCCGGTCGCCACGGATTCCTGAACCGTTGGCTCCTTCATCAGGCCATATCTTGAAAAATCAATGAAGGTGCCGCTGCCAAGGTCTTCCATCACAGGAATGCCGTGTTTGGTTCCCAAATCAACCAGTTCCCGGAGTGACAGCTCGGCGGTAAAGCCCACCACGCTGTAGTTGCTGCGATGTACCTTCAGCAAAAGGCCCGTTTGTTCGTCGATGGCCTTTTCATAGTCTTGCAGGTGGGTTCGATTGGTAGTTCCGACTTCTTTCAGGATGCTCCCGCTTTTGGCCATAACATCCGGAATCCGAAAGGAGCCGCCGATTTCGACGAGCTCGCCGCGCGAGACGATTACCGTCTTATTTTTGGCCATCGTTTCCAAACAAAGCAATACCGCGCCGGCATTATTATTGACCACCATGGCGGCCGGCGCTCCGCTGATTTCACATAAAATACCCTCAACGCTGCTATATCTGGAGCCACGTTTGCCGGCCGCAAGGTTAAATTCGAGGTTGGAATACCGGCCGGCAATCAGCGATAGCATTTCATCGGCCTCTGCCGCCAACAGCGATCGGCCCAGATTGGTATGCACCACCACACCGGTGGCGTTAACGACCCGTCTTAGATTGGGTGCCATGGCTTTGGTCACGCCGCGTTTGACTTCCTCGAGCATGCCCGCTTCAGCCAAGTTGTCTTCCGACATGGCCGGATCGTTGTGCAGAATGCGGTCACGCTGGTTTTCAATGGTTGCACGGATGGAATTCACCAGGACCGATTGCGGTATGTCTTCAAAAAAAGGCTCGGTTTTGGTTAACTCCAGGATGCGATCGACACCCGGAAGCCTGCGTAACAGTGTTTGCTGTTTTTGATCTAATTTCATCAGCTTTTTTGGTCCAAAAAATGGTTCATTTCCGAATGGGAAATGATGTGTTACCTAATTTCATTTGCGCCCGGGCAACAATTAATTGCTCATCAAGGCCATCTCCGGTGAAGTTTCCAATACCTTGAGCGGGATCATTTCGACAATTTCCGGAAATTGCCGTATTGATAGTCCCAGGGTTTCCAGTCGGGAGGCCAGTGCATCTGTATTCAAGCGTTCGACTTCTAAGCCCGTGTGGAATCTGGACATGAGTAAATCCGCCAGGTAGACGTGGTGCACCAGTTCCTTGTAGTTGATTGCATTCTCGGGTTTGTGATGAAACGCGATGGTCTCCATCACCGATTCCGGAAATGACCATTGTTGCGCGAGAGTAGTGCCGATGTCGCAGTGATCAAAACCGAGAATGGTTTTTTCAGCTTCGGAAAAATTCTTATCTTCTTCATGCAATTGACGATAAAATAGTGGAAATGCACCTTGAATATACTGATCTAAAACAACTTTGCCGATATCATGCAGCAAACCAGCCATGTAAGCCAGTGACGGGCTTACGATCTGCGTTTCGGCCGCGATTTTTTCAGTGATAACGGCCGTTCCGATGGCATGATGATAGATGCCGCCTTTGCACAGGGAATATCCCATGCCCATCTGGCTGAAGAAAGTGTTTATCGATGCGGAAATAACAAATTTAACCAACAGCTTCTGTCCTAAATAAACCAATGCGTGATTCAGGGACTCTATTTTATTTCGGCTGCCGTAATAGACAGAGTTACAAAGTTTTAGTGTACGCGCACTGAGAACCTGATCTTTGCGTATTTCCTCCGATAGGGAGGGCATGTCATAATTGTCATCATTGATCATTCGTAAGATCTTTAAAGCAACCTGCGGAATGGGCTGCAAGCCTTCCATGGCGCTGTTGATTTCATCGGCCGCAGGGATGTAGACGTCATCTTCCGAGCCCAACTTATCAAAGCCGGCCGGTTCAATGGTGCACTCCCAGTTTTGCATATTAAGGTTAAGTGTGCAGGTGAAAAACCCACCGGTTTCTGATTTTTTAATCGTTATTTTTTGGTTTGAAAGAAAGTCTAAAACGCGTTCAGCGGTGTGTCCACCAATATCGAGCGCGATATCATAATTTTCAACGGGGCCGACAAGCGCACCGCCGGCGATCCAGGCATTGAGATTTTCTTTTGAAGCTCCTGCGGCCATCAGCGCCGTTAAAAACATCGGCAGCCCTGTCGTGGCATATTTTTCTGGCTGCAAATGATCTGCCCCGGATCGGGGTTCGGCCAGCAGTAAATGGCTCAGTCCGCCAATACCGTTGTCCGGATCGCAGATCGCCAGGCCGACACATGTGCCCAGTGCGGCTCCCAGAATCAGCGGTTTGGATCCACCGACATAATAGCTACCGGAAGCAACGTGGTATCGCTGTAGATTAGACATCATTTTGTTTTTTACCATTTTATTATTAATTATTTCAATGATTTTCTTTATCATAGTGTCTGTTGCGATGAGAAATTTCTTTATGTATACGTCTTTTTGCGGTACAAGGGTTCCGAGGTTCAGGGTTGACCGTTCCGGGTTATTTAAGACTTAAACCTTTGAACCTTGAACCTTGAACCTGGGATTGAGGAGGATCGATGCAAAATCTATTGGTTACCGGCGGATGCGGATTCATCGGCACCAATTTCATCAGGTATCTTTTTTCCGATACCGAATTTGATGGCCGTATCGTGAATGTGGATAAATTAACTTACGCCGGCAATCCGGAGAATCTGGCCGATATCGAAGATATCTATCCGGGCCGATATTATTTTGTGATGGCCGATATTTGTGATTCTGGAGCCATGGCCGATGTATTTGTGAAATACGACATCGATACAGTCTGCAATTTTGCCGCCGAATCCCATGTGGACCGCTCCATTGTGGAACCGGATGCCTTTATCAAGACCAACATCCAAGGAACGTTTGCCCTGCTTGAAACCGCCAGAGAACACCAGGAACAATTAATCCGCTTTCATCATATAAGCACCGATGAGGTTTACGGATCATTGGGCGCAGATGGCTTTTTTACCGAAGACACACCATACAGGCCCAGCAGTCCATATTCGGCGTCCAAGGCAGCTTCAGATCATCTGGTCAGAGCGTACAGCAAAACTTATGGCCTGGCGGTGACGATTTCAAATTGTTCAAATAATTACGGACCTTATCAGTTTCCGGAAAAATTGATTCCCCTGATGATATTAAATGCCCTGGAAGAAAAACCCCTTCCGGTTTACGGAGAAGGACGCAACATCCGGGACTGGCTTTATGTCACCGACCATTGCAAGGCCGTCTGGAAAATATTGCAATCTGGCCGCAGGGGGGAGACTTACAATGTTGGTGGTCGTTGTGAGCAGGCCAACCTCGATACCGTGACCATGATTTGTGACCTTCTGGACGAAATGCAGCCTGGTGCCGACAAACACTCTCGCCGGGATTTGATTTCGTTTGTCAAAGATCGTCCCGGGCACGACTTTCGATATGCGATCGACAGTTCAAAGCTGGAAAACGAATTGGGATGGTCTCCTGAAGAAACTTTTGAAACCGGGCTGCGAAAGACCATCCAGTGGTATCTGGATAATGAAGATTGGGTTCAGCGGGTAAAAAGCGGTGAGTACCTTTCCTGGGTCAAGACACATTACGAAGATAGCTGAAAAGCTTCAAAATCCGTGTAAATATTTACAAATAGGGGCACAATTCTATCCTGTATAAACTATGGTGTGCTGAAAATTACAAATAACAAATGCCAAATCTCAAATAGATCACAATGACCAAAATTCAAAATTCCAAACGTTTTGATCATTGGATATTGGGATTTGAGATTTATTTGTAATTTGGTGCTTGTAATTTGGGATTTTATAGTTCGGTGTTTGCAGTTTTTATAAAATATGATGACATGATAAGTTAACTAGAAAAATGAAACATGCCAAAGACTACATCATCTTTCCCCTGGATGTCCCATCCACAGAAGAAGCCAAGCATTATGTTGATCTGCTTGCAGGCGATGTGGGCATGTTCAAGGTCGGCCTGGAACTGTTTATTCAAGCCGGCCCGGATATTGTTAAGTTCATTCAGGGCGCCGGATCCACCGGCATATTTCTTGATTTAAAATTGCATGATATCCCACAGACCGTGTCGCGTGCCATGGGACGCATTGCCGACCTTGGCGTCACCTTTATCACGGTGCACTGCGGCGAAAACAAACGGATGCTGGAAGCCGCGGTGGCCGGAAGCCAAGATAAAGTCGGGGTGCTGGGAGTGACTGTTTTGACGAGCGTGTCTCCGGCCGATATTAAGACCGCAGGTTTTCGTTCGGATTTTCATTCGGATTTATCCCGGCTGGTGCTAAAACGGGCTGAAATGGCCAAATCTGCCGGCTGCGCCGGAGTCATTTGCTCGGGACTCGAGGCCAAGGCCATAAAGGCAGCCCTGGGGCCTGATTTTCTTGCCGTGACGCCCGGAATTCGCCCATCCTGGTCGGTGACAAACGGTGAAGACCAGCAGCGCATCACCACCCCTGCCCAGGCCATCGCAGACGGTTCGGATTACCTGGTTATCGGTAGACCCATCAGGGATGCCGATGATCCAAAGCAAGCCGCGAAGAAGATTACCAAAGAGATAAGGTCTGTGATTCAGGAATT
>JASFPE010000043.1:0-19046 GCA_050116155.1 Desulfobacterales bacterium | reverse complement strand
GGCTGAAACAGGAGAGAGAAAACCTTCCATCTCTCAAAATGCGGGTCGGCATCCACACGGGTCCGGTGGTCGTGGGCACAGTGGGCAACGATCTCAGAGTCGAGTTCAAAGCCGTGGGGGACACGGTAAATCTGGCCTCCAGGATGGAAGGGCTGGCAGAACCCGGTGCTACCTATGTGACAGAGGATACATTTAAACTCACCGAAGGATTCTTCCGGTTTGAAGCCCTGGGAGAAAAGGAGGCCAAGGGCAAGAAAGAGCTTGTTAAAGTTTACAGAGCGATCGCTCCCAGCACCCGGAGGACCAGGTTCGACGTCAGTGCTGAGCGAGGCCTGACTCCCTTTGTTGGAAGGGATCGGGAACTTGATCTCCTGCTGGATGGCTTTGAACGGGCCAAAGGAGGTAGGGGACAAGCCTTTTCTATCATAGCAGAGGCAGGATTAGGAAAATCCAGGCTATTATATGAATTTCGAAAGGCTGTCACCAGTGAAGACGTGACGTTTTTGGAGGGCAAATGCCTCTCATACAGTCGAGGGGTAGCATATCATTTACTTATAGACTCTTTGAACGCAAACTTCGACATCAGTGAAAGCGACAGGGATTCGGAAATCAGGGAAAAAGTCATAAGAGGCCTGAGAATATTGAGGGTAGATGAAGCTTCGACCCTACCCTATTTTCTGGAAATCTTATCGGTCAAAGACAGCGGTATCGACAAAATCCCTCTAAGCCCCGAAGCAAAGAAAGATAGAATCATGGAGGCATTCAAGCAAATTGTGCTTAAGGGTTCTGAAATCCGGCCTCTGATCCTGGCCTATGAGGACCTTCACTGGATGGATAAGAGTTCAGAGGATGTATTGAAATACATTTTAGAGAGCATACCGGCGGCAAGGATCCTCATGATATTCAACTATCGACCAGAATTTGTGCACACCTGGGGATCCAAGTCCTATCACAGTCAGATAACCCTTAATCGCCTCTCCAATCGTGAGAGCCTTGCTATGCTGTCTCATCTTCTGGGCACAGAAGCTATCGACAGCAGTCTTGAGGAGTTGGTCCTCGAAAAAGCAGAAGGCGTCCCCTTGTTCATTGAGGAGTTTATAAAGTCCCTCAAAGATTTAAAAATTATTGAGAGAAAGGACAACAAATATCAATTAGCAAAAGATTCCCAAGAGGTGGCCATCCCTTCTACGATCCAGGATGTCATCATGGCCAGGGTTGACACTCTGCCTGACCCTGCGAAAGAAGTGCTTCAGACTGGGTCAGTAATCGAAAGAGAGTTTGGCTACGAGTTGATAAAATGGGTAACCGGCCTACCGGAACAAGAATTGCTGTCCCGTCTGTCTATCTTAAAGGATTCAGAGCTGTTCTACGAGAGAGGAATATATCCTCAGTCGGCCTATGTCTTCAAGCACGCTCTCACACAAGATGTAGTCTATAATTCAATATTGACCAAAGTAAAGAAAAAGCTTCATGAAGAGATTGGCAATGCCATCGAAAGTTTGTACAAAGAAAACATTGATGGGCAATATGGTATATTGGCCGAACATTATTTTTTGGGTGAAAACTATGAAAAGGCAGCTGAGTATTCAAATTTAGCTGGTAAAAAGGCTCAGAAAGCGGCCTCATTTAAGGAGGCGATTGAATATGTTGAGAAAGAAGTCTTTTGCCTCGAGAGATTGGAAACAACACTTGCTACTCAAAAGAAAATAATTGATGCCAGGGCCCGTCTTGCAGGTTACCACATAAGCTTGACCCATCACGTTGGAGCAAATGAGGCTGCTGCGCCCATTGCTGATTTAGCTGCGGAGCTAAATTATCACAAGAGGCTCCCTCTGATCTATATTGCGATGGGCACTTATAGAGACTGGGTTGAAGAGGACTATTCGGAAGGCATTCGATATCTAAGCGAAGCTTTAAGAATCTCGGAGAACATAAAGGATAAGGTTTCTTTATGGTATGCAAACTTTTTTTTAGGAATGAATCTGTCATGGAATGGCGAGTTTGAAAAAGGCCTCGGGTATCTTAAGAAATCGCTGGACTTGGGAAAATTGGCAAATCATCCAATTCCGATCTCTATGGCAAAATGCGGGATGTCTACCTTCGCCTATGTGTTTCACGGAAAGAACGATCTTGCCTATCGAACAAGCAAAGAGGCTTTGCAGATGGCACAAGACACTGGTGATATATATATCAAAGGGATAGCCTATTCGAGCCATGGCATGTCCTGTTATTGTAAAGGATTCCTTGATGAAGCAGAAGATACTTTCTTACAAGCGCTCTCTTTTTGTGAAAAAGCGTCTCAGGATGGTTGGGGGGCTGCGGCAGCTGGTTTCCTGGGTCATGTATATTTTGATTTGGGAGAATTCGAAAAAGCGCAAGATTATTATGAAAAAGGAATTTCGACCCTGGAGCGCATCGGAATATACCCCTTTATGGTTAATAATTGGAAAGTATCTATAGCAAGGTCGAAGGTATTGAATAATGAACAGGATATCAAACTTAGCGAATTATTTGAGTATTATGAGAATATTAATGTCAAGGCTTTTAAAGGCTGGGTGGCGAGAAATGTCGGAGAGATTTTATTGAATATTTATGACCAGCCCATATCTGAGGCAGAGGATTGGGTTAAGAAGGCTATCGAAGCGGACAAAAGGTATCGCACGATGTGGTCTTTGGGTAGGGATTATGCGATTTACTCTGAATTGTTTAAGCGAAAAGGAGACTTGCCAAAAGCGAGAGAAAGCCTAATGAGAGCCATAGAAATCTCCAGAGAATGCGGTGCCGATGGATGGGTTGAAAAATATGAGAAAGAATTTGCTGAACTCTAAAAAAACTTTCCTTAAATTCCATATCCCATATATTGTGGTTTGGTCGATAATCACAAAGGTGCAGATATCACATCTTAATATCTGCAATAAAATTGTGTTTTAAAAATTGCCGATAGCTCCAACGTACTACTACCCTGCTGTTTCTATTGATCATTGGGATTTCGTTTTCATAGTTACTCAGATGCAAAATTCCACCGTCTAAGGTACTTTCCGAAGGTGTATATTAGCCATACGAAACCCACACTTTGGCTGAAGTTTTATAAATCGGCTATGATTCTAGAAACTGAGACAATAGCTATAATTTCGCCTTCCATTATGAAATCTAAAAGCAGGTAAAATATGGATGTGTGTTGCAAACCTTAAGAAATCGGGGATCTTTATTAGCTTTTTATGAGCTATGATGCACATGTTGCATTTTCCAGAATAAATGAACAGTTAGTTTTCTGCCTTTAAAATTGAATAATTGATCTGCTCTCACTTTCTAAACAATCTAAAGAATAATCTCTTTTCTTTATTTCCTTTTCTGGTTTGCCCTCTCTCGTGAAAAAAATCTTTCTACAATAAATTTATTAAAGAATTTTTTTTGTAACCAAATGTGAAACCCTGGTTCATTAAGGCCAGTTTTATAAATACCGCGGTAAATCCAGCACTTACGCTTATTGATCAGGGAGGTTAAATGGAACAACAGATTTCTAGAAGATCATTTCTAAAAGGAGGGATAGCTGCCGCTGCGGCTGTGGCATCATCCGGTATCTCTCATTCGGCAGAAGCAAGCATATCGAAAAAAGAAGTCCAGCTTGCCACCTTACTGGATATCAGCAAATGCGTCGGCTGTGAAGCATGCGTTGAAGCATGCGCCGAATCGAATTCCCACAAATACCCGGAACCCCAAAAACCTTTTCCCAAAATGTATCCGAACAGAGTAAAAGTATCCGACTGGTCGGACAAACAAGATGTCACAGATCGACTCACACCATACAACTGGCTCTATATCCAACATGCCACCGTCGAAAAAGATGGAGAAGAAATCGATCTCACGATTCCACGGCGCTGCATGCATTGTGTTAATCCGCCTTGCGTAAAGCTGTGCCCGTGGGGGGCCGCGAAACAAATGAAAAACGGCATTTCCAAAATCGACCCGGATATCTGCATGGGTGGGTCCAAGTGCAATGCGGTGTGCCCGTGGGATATTCCCCAACGCCAAACGGGGGTCGGTTTATACCTGGACATTTTGCCTTCATATGCCGGCAATGGCGTGATGTATAAGTGTGATCGCTGCTATGACCGGATTGCTGAGGGAGAACTGCCGGCGTGCATCGAAGCCTGCCCGGAAGAGGTTCAGAGCATCGGACCCAGGGATGAAATGATTAAAAAGGCATACACACTGGCCAAGGAAATCAATGGATACGTATACGGCGATAAAGAGAACGGCGGAACCAACACCATCTATGTCTCTCTGGTTCCATTTGAAGAATTGAACAAAGCGATTGAAAAAGGCAAGGGCAAACCCCATCTAAAGCAGGTTCCGAACACGATGGCAGATGCCAATAACCTGGCCGCCGCAATGTTCATTGCTCCGATTGCCGGTGTGGTCGCCGCGGCCACAAAATTCTACACCATGAACAAGAAAAATTCCTAAGGGGGTAACCACCATGAGCGGAACAGCTGGATTGAGAAAAAAAGAACCTACTGCAAAACGTGGTCTGCGGTATACCTACATCATAATTCTATTTATCATGGCACTCACCGGTTTCGGTCAGATGCCTATTTATAAACGTTATTATTTAGCAGATATCCCCGGACTCGGCTGGCTGGCAAATTTCTGGACGACCCGTTATGTGCATTATCTCGGGGCAATCCTGTTACTGGCCTTGCTGGCCTATATCATCTTTAATTATCTGGCAGCAAATCGCAAAATTCGAAAAATCACTATTAACGGTTATTTGCGGGGAGTTTTTCTAGCCGGGATCGTGATTACGGGAATTTTGTTTGTCATAAAGAATTTTCCCGGCTACCTGTTTTCACCACAGTTTATTATTGGCTTAAATCTATCTCATTTAGGTTTTGTAATGGCTTTTTTGCTGATCAATCTCTACTGCTTGATTTTCAGAAAAAAGTGGACAATGGCAAATTAAATACGTATATCTTAGAAAGGTGATTCAAACATGAAAGAGATCTTATTATTCCTGGGCATTATTGCCGTCTGGTATGTTTTGCAGGCCTATATTTTGCCCAAAATGGGTATTTCCACCTGACTGCAAAATTCTTGTCAGGTGACAAGCAAATATGACGACAGCAAAGAATCCAACCCGCAAAATAATTAAAGACAAGGATTTTGAACTCGTTCAGGCGATCAATGCAGGTCAATATGAGTTGTTTCATGATCTGGTAAAACGCTATGAACAAAAACTATACAATTTCAGCCTGCGGATGTGCTGGAATCCGAGTGATGCCGAAGACCTGGTTCAAGAAACGTTTTTAAACGTATTTAGATATTTAAAAGACTTTCGGTACGAAACTAAATTCAAAAACTGGCTTTACCGGATTGCCACCAGCACGTGCATTAAGAAACGGCGAAAATCAAAATTTGCGCCCGAACGCGAACTCTCATTAGACGAATTTATTCCCAAAGACGAGGCCGAGGCACAGGCACAGGTTCCTGATTGGGCCCAGATGCCTTTAGACAAATTGCTCAATGAGGAGTTGGCTGAAATGATCCATCAGGCGATCTTGTCGCTTCCTGAAAAATACAGGATGGTCATCGTTTTGAGGGATATTGAAGGCTTTAGCACGGCAGAAACAGCTCAGATCTTAGAATTATCAGCCTCGAACGTTAAGGTGCGGCTCCATCGTGCACGCCTGTTTCTGAGAGAAAAGCTGAAAGGATATTTTGAACATGGAGAGTGATCATAACGACCATAAACACAGTGGCGATGACAGTGACCATAGGCACTGTCTGGAAATGTTTAACCGCCTTTCCGAATATCTCGACAATGAATTGGATGACATAACCTGCCAGGAGATCGAGAAACACGTCGAACAATGCGTCCCCTGCTTTTCCTGTCTGCAAACCTTAAAGCAAACCGTTGCCTTGTGCAAACAGGCCACGGACAAGCCGGTCCCCAGAGAATTTTCTGAAAAACTAAAAGAGATGATTCAGAATATGCCCAAAACCACCAATCCGTGAGAAGGTTGATGATTTTCAATTGAATATTGAATATTTTAAAAAGTCCTGATCCTGAATCTTAAATCTTCAATTTTCAATATTCAATCCTTCAGGACAGGCTTTAATCAGCATTAATATTAAACACTTTTATCCGCCTTTGGCGGATTTGCTCACGCTGCCGGCTGATCAGGTAAAAAAAATGCTCCCTCCGATTCCCTTCTACAAATATCATGCTCTCGGCAATGATTACATCGTATTAAACCCAAATGAAGTTGAAGCCTCACTGACCGAATCCCAGATTAAAACAATCTGCCATCGTCATTTCGGAATCGGCTCCGATGGCATTCTTTTGGGTCCGATGGATGCTCCTGATGATGATTTTGCATTACGCATTTTCAATCCCGATGGCAGCGAAGCGGAAAAAAGTGGCAACGGCCTGCGGATTTTTACACGCTACCTGTGGGATAAAGGATTGATTCAGCAGGATCCGGTCCGGATACAAACCGTAGGCGGTCCGGTCACCGCCCAAATTTATAAAGAAGGAAAAATTGCTACCGTCAATATGGGAAAAGTGAGTTTTGATAGCCGACACATACCGGTGACCGGCCCGCATCGGGAGGTGATCAACGAATCAATGGTGATGGACGAGCATGAGTTTGTTTTTTGCGCGGCAACCATCGGCAATCCGCATTGCGTCATTCTAAAACAGGAGATATCTGAAGAAGAGGCCTGCAAATACGGCCCTATGATTGAAAATGATCCCCGCTTTCCCAATCGAACCAATGTTCAATTCATGAAAATTCAGGATCGCACAAACATTCAGCTGGAAATCTGGGAACGCGGAGCCGGATATACCCTGGCCTCGGGCAGCAGCAGCAGCGCAGCAGCAGCGGTAGCTTTTAAATTAGGATTGTGCGATGGAAATATTACAGTCCACATGCCCGGGGGCAAGATAGACATCGAGATATCAAATGACTTTGAGATTTCAATGACCGGTTCAGTGACCAGGATTGCGGAAGGGATTATTGATCCGGAGATATTTGAGCACAGTTTTTAATTAGAACTAGTATTGAAAGATAAACGTCGAACATCGAACATCGAATAACAGAAGATGAGGAAACGGAAGTATTAACTATGATATTCGTTACGAGTATCAAAACTGCTGGAAAGAAACTGCACTATGGCGTGGAAACTAAACCATGGTGTGGTTGAAGGTTCGCTATTGGAGGTTTGGTTTTCATTCGATGTTGGACGTTGGACGTTCAATGTTCGACGTTCAGTCTGTTCGATGTTCATTTTTTCCAGTTCCCTGCCCCTCATTTTTTTATCATTGATTATTCTTTTACCATAATTTATAAAATCCACCCCATCTAATGGGAAAGACCCTGTGTCATGAAAACTTGGTCGGTTAATACTGTGATGAAATGAGATCGGAATATAAATTGCTATGGAACTTGTTTACTTCATCCGCGGAATGGTAATAGGGTTTTCGATCGCCGCTCCGGTGGGGCCCATCGGGATTTTATGCATTCAACGAACCTTGAATCAGGGGGCGTTTTATGGATTTGTCTCCGGCCTCGGCGCCGCAACAGCCGACGGCTGTTATGGATTGGTCGCGGCTTTCTCGCTGACGGCGGCGCTGGGTATTTTATCCGGAATCCGCACCTGGTTTAGCCTGATCGGCGGACTATATCTCGTCTATCTCGGCATCAAAGCATTCCGTACCGTTCCCGAAAGCCAAAATAATTCATCCAAATCTTCCGGGTTGATCGGCGCCTATCTGTCCATATATTTTCTGACCTTAACCAATCCGATGACGATTCTTTCGTTTGCAGCCATATTTGCCGGATTCGGTCTTGGCGGTGCAAATCAAAGCTATCTTTCAGCCGGCCTGCTCGTGACGGGTGTATTCAGCGGTTCAGCCATGTGGTGGTTACTGTTAAGCGCTGCCGCCGGCTTGCTTCGCCAAAAATTCGCAACCCGTCATCTACAATGGGTCAATCGCATATCAGGGGTCGTTATTATCGGGTTTGGGGTCTATATTCTTTTGGGGTTAATAAAATAAGGCCCAAAGGTTTAGGGTTCAAGGTTTCAGAAATCGGGTCTCTTTCATGGTTTCAGGTGTCAGGAAAATATTTTAAAATAATTTAGGAATCGAGGGATTGAGGAGTTTGGGGATTAGAAGACACAATCAGAAATGCAGAATTCCGATGGATGCAACTCGTAACTCATCAAGGGTGGAAAACCTGTCCGCGGCTCCGCTTTCTGAAACCTGACACCCGACACCTGAAACCTGATTGACTTGCTACTGATGCAGCTCCACCGAAATATTGGCGGCATCTTCGGTGCGCAGGGACAAGTGATAACCTCTGACTTTCACATCAATTTTATCATTCTGAGACGCCATTCCTTCTACCTCGACGATGTTACCGGATGATACGCCGATATTTGATAAAATTTTGTGTATCCCGCTGTGTTTTTTTATCTTGATGATCTTGCCGCGTTGACCCGCATCCAATTCCTTTAACAGAACCGTCTCCTTGGTAACGCTTCGAATTTGATTTTCCCTCTTTTTCAAATCCTCAAGACAGCTGGAAATGGAGTTGGCGCATTGAATCGAGGTGTCTCCGTTTTCGCAATGACGCCGGAATCCTTTTAACCATTCCCTGCCCCCTCGCGGACAGATTTCCATAAATTCTACGAAGCTTATCACCCGGTCGATTATTTTATTGGAAATGGCATGCTCTATTTTACAGGAGGCTTCTTCCGCTTCGTCCGCATCTAAAAGCAGAATCTTCATAAAAAAATCCTTCAAGGTTTCGTGCCTTCGAACGACTTCTCTGGCGACCTGCTCTCCCTGATCGGTCAAGGTAATTATATCGTAAGGGGCATAATTCACGAGTCCCTTTTCAGAAAGTGAACGCAAGGCACCGGTGACCGACGATTTGTTCACTTTGAGACGCTGGGAGATGTCCTTTGCCCTGGCGGCCTGCTTTTCCGACGAAATATGATAAATTGCCTCCAAATAATCTTCCATATTCGCGCTGAGCGCTTGTGTGGTTGCCATTTTTTTTCCTTTATCTGTTAGTGTATAACTTAATACGCAACCTTTCGTTAGAAAAATTCAACATAAAATCAGATGTGGATTGGGAAAGTTTGGGTCACACCGCAACATAATAGATTCATATCGCCCGGAAGAAAATGACACCATCTTCACAGTTCACACCTTTCTCTTTCCTCAGGAGATTCACAGGATGATACATCGGTCGAACAAGATGAACATTCGCAATCGCACCGGTCTTTCTTATTAAATTTTCGATAAAAATTTCGACCGATAAAGCCAGCCGCGACACCGACAATCAGTAATACAATTATATTTTCCATACTCATTTCACCAAAATACCCAAGGCTGTGCCAACCTGCAGAATTAGGACGGCCAGAACAAAGGCTAAAGCCGTATTAAATATCATTGCAAACGCACCCCATTTCCAGGTGCCGGATTCCCTGGCAATGCAGATAACTGCTACGAAACAGGGTGAATAAAACATGGTAAACACAATCAGGCCCAGTGCCATCAGCGGCGTCCAATTCGGGTCTTTCGCCAGGGTATCCGACAGCGATCCGCTTTCTTCAGGGTCCACTTGGCCTAAAGAATAGGCCGTTCCCAGGGTCGAAACCACAACCTCTTTGGCGGCGAAACCGCCGATCAGGGCAATGTTGGTGCGCCAATCAAATCCGGCCCACCGTGAGATCGTTTCCAGCGCTGTCCCCATGCGACCCGCGATGGAATGCCTTAAAGCGGCCTCGGTCTTTCCGTAATCAAGCCTTCTCAACTGATCTTTTAAGGCCCGGGCTTCGACAGATAGTTCAGACCTATGATCGACCATTTCCAATTCCTGGGCAACTGTTGCAGGCACTGAATTCAAAATGGATAGACGCTGATTTTCAAACTCCTGTAAGCTTTTTTGCGGCAGCCCGGGAAAGGTCATCATGGCCCAGAGGATGATGGACAGGCCTAGAATAATTGTTCCGGCTTTTTTAATATATTGCCAGGTGCGTTCCCATGTATGAATGAATAATCCTTTAAACGTCGGCATCCGGTATGGCGGCAGTTCCATCACAAAAGGGGTGGAAGCTCCTTTTACCACCGTCATGCGCAGCAGCTTGGCAACCAAAAGTGCACCGGCCCAGGCTCCGAGGGTGATAATAAACATGATCATGGCTTCATGTTTGGCAAAAAAGGCGGCAATCAGCAGGGCAAAAATCGGCAATTTTGCACCGCAATTCATAAATGGCACCGTTAGCAGGGTTGCCAGTCGTTCGCGCGGTGATTTCAGGGTCCGCGTGGCCATCACGCCGGGCACCGCACATCCACCGGCGATGCCACCGGACACAATAAATGCCATCACGGAACTGCCGTGCAATCCAAATGTCAGAAACACCCTGTCCAGCATAAAGGCCACCCGGGCCAGGTATCCGGAATCTTCCAGAATGGCAATCCCGAAGAACATGAACATGATCAAGGGCACAAAACCAAGCACACCGCCGACGCCATCGATTATTCCGGATACGACCAGTGATTTGAGCAAACCATCCGGCAAAATTCGGTTAACCCCGTCACCCAGCCAGCCGAAAAAACCCTCAAGCCAGCCCACCGGCACCTCGCTGTAAGTAAACACAAAATGATAGAGACCGGCGATGACCGCCAGCATAATGATCGGGCCCATAAATCGATTGGTAACAACTTTGTCTATTCTGTCTGAGGTGTAAAGCCGATTTTGATCATATTTCTGGTAAACAATGCCCTGTTTGAGAATGGATTTGATGTAGCCATAGCGTTGATCGGCGATCATCGCCTCGGGGTAGGTGTCCAGGGTATCCTGCAGGTGATTGGATACCTTTTTAACGGTGTCTTCAAGTTTAGCTGCCAGTTCCGGATTGACTTCTCTCCCCTTGGATAGAATCTGCTCATCATTTTCCATATATTTTAGAGCAATCCATCTTACAGGATAAGTGTCGGTTAGAAAAGCGTGGGTCTCGATTTCTTTTTCCATATCGACCATGGCCCGATCCACATCATCTCCGTAGGATATGGCCAGGGGAACGAGTTTTTGATCCTCCCTGACGATCCTGGTCGCACTATCCATTAGATCCTGTTTGCCCTTGCCCGTTCGTGCAATGGTGGGCACCACCGGGACACCGAGGAGAGTCGAAAGTTTTTCGGCATCAATTTTGATACCTCTTTTTTTGGCAACATCCATCATGTTCAGGGCAATACATACCGGAATACCTAACTCAAGGAACTGGACGGCTAAATATAGATTTCGCTCCAGATTGGATGCATCAACGATGTTGATGACCACCTCCGGCTTTTGATTGACCAAAAAATCCCTGGCCACGACTTCTTCCAGGGAGTAAGCTGTCAGAGAATACGTCCCGGGCAAATCGACAATATGTAACTGAAAATCTTTATATAGATAGGTACCCTCTTTTTTTTCAACCGTAACTCCCGGATAATTCCCAACATGCTGCCGGGCTCCGGTCAGTTCATTGAATAGCGTTGTTTTACCGGAATTCGGATTACCCGCCAAAGCTACTGTGGCTTGCTTTATCATTACACCTCCACTTCAATGTAGTCGGCTTCGTTATTTCTTAGCGTGAGGGTGGCGCCCTTTACCCTTAAGGCCACGGGATCGTAGAGGGGTGCCCGACCCTGAATCCGAATTTCCGTTCCCGGAACCAGCCCCATATCACGGATACGACGGCCAAGTTCACCGGCCACCCTAATGGCGGCAATCGTTCCTTCTTGATTATCTTCCATTTTGCGCATGTTTATCCGCATCGCAAAAAAAGCCTCCCTGTTTTATGTGCTATTTTACCATTCGGTAAAAAAAAGTTTGGTATACCAAACTTTATATGATGTCAACAAAATAATTATGTTTATTAAACTTTTTTCAATGATCCTAATATAACAATTAAACTTTATAATTTCAACGTGTTTAGCATTTAACCCGTAAAAAAGGAAATGATAGGTTTATCTGAAAAATGAGTGTTTTCCGGAGATAGATAAATTGGATGGGTATCCTATAAGGATTAACCTATGCAGGTATGGCATGATATCAATATAAAAATACGGAGGCCTTTTCAGCTAAAGGCCCCCGTATTTCTATGCGGCTTTGGTTTTAATTTCCCAATCCTCTACCGCTTCGATATCTTTAACCTCTTCCCAGCCGCTGATCATGGCGCGGGTATGGGCCAGGATGGTATGACCGGTGGTGATCATATAAATATGAACAACCACAAAGGATAGGATCGCAAAGGCACCGGCGGTGTGGATTAAGGCAATGACCTGTAATGAAAGGCCGGAAAGTCCCCATTGGGGCCAGGAGTTATATCCCCAGTACAGCAGGCCGGTGGCCATTTGAATCGGCAACAAAATTGCGGCCAGGATCAGATAGGTGATGCGCTGCAGAGGATTGTGCTTGGCATCTTTGCGCTTGGGCACCGGATGGGGTTCTCCTCGAAAAATACCGTAGAGGTAATATCGGACCACCGACAGCATCTTCTTGGTCGTCGGAATATACTGCTTCCACTCCCCGGTGGTAAATATCCAGAACACAAAGAAAAGAAAAGCAATCAGCCAGGTGTTGCCGACAAAATTGTGCACTTCCACTGCACTTCGAAACCCAAAAAGGGTGTACATGCCTTTTATTTCAAAACCGGTGATTAAAAGTAGTACGATCAGCAGCGTCTGCAACCAGTGCCAAAATCGTTCGTAACGCGTATAAAGATATATGTTTTTCAAATTATTGTTATTTGCCATGGTCTACTTCTCCTTTTTGCCGTTACCCCTGGTAAAAATTCTACCCAAGGCATGAATCAAAACACCTATCAGACAGGCGAGTACCACTCCCCAGCCGGCGAAATCGATGACTTTCGAAGCATCGCGACCGGGCATGTAGAATCCGGTCAGGTTGGCCAGGCGACCATCGGACCTGGCATGGCATTCGGTGCATGCAACGACGTTATCCTTGGGGGCCACCATGTGGGTGGTCGGGAAAACGTACTCGGTTTTCACGAAGTCAAACTCACCGGAATATTTCAACCCGGCATATTCCATGCCGAATGCGATGGCTTTGTTCCAATCCCATTTTTTCCAGTAAGCGGTTTGGTCATCCTTGCCCTTGGGAAACAGCTGCGGAATGACGAGGTTTTTGTTGATCTTGTCGTAGGGCTGATTCCCGCGGTGGACTTTGAAAGGGAATATCCGGGAGTCGGGGTCATCTTTGTCGCCCACCGGCCGGTTGATCTTCACCGGTTTGCTCGGGTCGATGGTATCGTTGACGGTGAGGTGCTCAATAGATCCGTTGAACCAATGATATTCGGGCACCACATTTTTGGCCCATACAAAATTGCCCTTCTTGGTATGGTAAACCGGCTTTCCGAATTCGCCTTTTTCGGCGTAAGGTTTACCGTTTTTCTTCTTCCCCGCCGTTGACCAATCCCACCACATTTTGGTCGGATTAACTCTGGCAAACGTGGGAATGTGGCAGCTCTGGCAGGCCACCTTGTCGGTGTGGTCGTTGGCCTTGGCATCCTGCTTATGGGGAGTGCTGCTGTGGCACGATTCACATGTAATTTTCGATGCCAGGTCGTCCTCGATCAGGCTCTTGCGATGTTCGGCGGCCGGTGTCGTATAAACGCGACCGGCGATGTTATGCAGTGTGGTGGAGTGACAGCGGACACAGTCAAAATTCTGGCCATCCTTCCCCATGTGAACATCGAGCGCCTTGTTCGGTTTCATCAAAGATGAATCCAGGTCGCCGTGTTTGACGCCATCGCCGCCGCCGCCGAAAAAGTGGCAGGTTCCGCAGTTTTTGCGTGTTGGTCGACCGACGCTTTGGGCAACCTTATTCCACTCCGGCGGCAGATATTTTTTCTTATTACCTGGAAAAACCTTAGGTTCTTTGACCGGATTTCCGGCGCCGGCCGGAAACTTCTTATAGGTCCCGGTCTGCTCGTGACAGACCAAACAATCGACCCTGGTATGATCCGTAAAGTCAAAATCCTTACCCTTCCAGCCGTAACCGGCATGACAGGATGTGCAACGAGCCTCGTTGCTTTTGACGTTCACTCAGAAGTTGTTGATGGACAGACCGCCTTTGCCGAGTTTTTTGCTTTCTTCGGTTGCCGGATCGAGCCAGGTCCAGTGAATCGTCTTGTGAAACTGGGAAGCCGCCTCGGAATGGCAGGACAGACAAGCCTTGGTCACCTCCGGACCCGAAGTAAATTCCTGTTGCAAAATTTCATGCTTGGAATGGTCTGCCGTTATCCAGAGTTCTTTCTTTTTGATCGCCTGTTGTGCCATTGTACGGCCCGGCGCCTGTTCCTCTTCTGCTTGGGCAGCGAGCAGGTCCTGCGACCCGGTAAACAGCAAACCCAGCGCCAGAACAAAAGCCGCACTGATGGAGCGCTTAAATTTAAACTTATTCATCGCTTCCTCCTGGATTATCCTCCATGCTTTTTAAGTCTAGCATTTATGGACGCAATTGTGCTTTATTCGTCTTGAGCAATAATTATACCAATCCACTATTCCGCCAAACGATATCGAGCGCTGGACAGCCTTAAAATAATAAAATCAAGTTTGGCTGCTACATATTGTATTTTTACCCAGAAATCAACTCTATATATTGTAGTTTGACTATTTCTCAGATTCTGTAAAGATAGAAAAAAAATAGCGCAAATATCCTGCTTCAGACCTTGTAATGGTTAACAGTTAATGCTATCTTAACACCTGTTAACTTAACAAATTTACAGGTTTATAAAGGAGCGCGGGCTGATGGATATTGCCAAACATTGGAAAACCATCGTGGATACAATGCAGGACGGTCTCATGGTCCTAGACACCAAAGGTGACATATTGGCCATGAACCCGGCTGCCGAACTCTTGACCGGTTATGCGGCAGATGAATTGATCGGTGAGAATTGTCGAACGCTAAACTGCACGGGATGCACTGTTTATGGTCGCGGAGCGGGCAAGGATTGGTGCAGTCTTTTTGTCACCGGTGAGGTTAAAGGCAAAAAATGCCTTATCACCAATAAGGATCTGCGGGCGGTGCACGTTCTCAAGAATGCATCGGTTTTAAAAGATTCAGATGGGAATCCGATCGGCTCGGTGGAAACGTTCACCGATATGTCTGAAATCGTCAGACAACAACAAGAAATCGAGTCGTTACGCAGGTCGTGTCACCTCGATGATGGATTTCACGGTATCATCGGGGAGTCAAGCGTCATGCAACAGCTATTTGAGCTGATTATCAATGTGTCCGCATCCGATGCACCGGTTCTCATTCATGGACAGAGCGGCACCGGGAAGGAATTGGTGGCAAGGGCCATACACGAGGCCGGTTCACGCAATCATAAGTCGTTTATCAAGGTTAATTGTGCGGCTTTAAACGAAAACCTTTTGGAAAGCGAGCTTTTCGGACATGAAAAAGGCGCCTATACCGGAGCCAATCGCACGCGCATTGGACGATTCGAAGCCGCCCATGAAGGAACGATCTTTCTAGATGAAATCGGTGATATACCCTTGTCCACCCAGGTCAAGCTATTAAGAGCTCTGGAAGAAAAAGAGATCGAACGGGTGGGTGATCAAAAGCCGATTCCCGTTGATGTGCGTGTCATTTCAGCGACAAACCAGGATCTGGAAACGCTGGTTTCCCAAAAATTATTTCGCGAAGACCTATTATTCCGCATCAACGTCTTTCCGCTTTCTTGCCCGACCCTATTAGAGCGTACGGAAGATATTCCGCTGATTATCCAGAATTTCATCGAACAAAATTCGGCCAGAGGAACCAAAACAATTTTCGGTGTAACCCCGGAAGCCCTGGAAGCGATTTTAACCTATTCCTGGCCCGGCAACGTCCGTGAGCTTCGCAACGCTATAGAGTATGCCTTTGTGCTTTGCCCGGGGGGATGGATCGGATTGGAGCACCTGCCCCCCAAAATTACATCGGCAAACAGAACACCGCAAGTAAATCGCAAAACAGACTCGGCCTCATGGCGGAAAGAGAGGCAAAAACTGATAGACACGCTGCGTCAGGTAGGCGGCAATCAATCGCAAGCCGCAAGATTATTAGGGGTGAGCCGGGTCACCATCTGGAAGCGCATAAAAAAATATGAGATTAGCTTGGTTTCTGATTTAGGCTAATAGATTTTAAGCCATCATTAAAAATATTCAAACTGTTATCTGGTTTTAATATCGTCATTGTGACATTTCAGACACCCCGTAAAATTCGGATGGGTGGTGGGTGGGCCTTCGGGATCTTTGTCCGGATGGTGGCATTCGAGGCATTCATAATCTTCAGTGACCCCTTCGTGGCTATCCGGAAAGGCCTTGATCGAAGGTCCGTGCATACCAAGATAGTACCGATACGCGCATCCGGAAAAACTGATTAAAATAATCAGAATAACTACAATTTTAATAAAAACAGAAGTTTTCATCGTGCCTCCTTGAGCCTCTCTCCATCTCTCAAATAAATGGTTTTATCCGCCAGAGCGCATATCTCCGGGTCATGGGTCGAAATAATCATGGTGCATCCCTGCTCTCTGCCGATCTCAAACATGAGATCGACCAGATTCTTTCCGGTATCCGTGTCCAGACTCGCCGTGGGCTCATCAGCCAATAACATCCGGGGGGAATGGGCCAGTGCCCGGGCGGCAGATACACGCTGGATCTCTCCTCCGGAAAGCTCATGGGGCATAGCTTTTGCAGCTGCGCTCAGACCAATTTTTCCCAACAGCGCCTTAACCCGTTCTATCTTGGGATTTCCGGTAATACCATTTAACGTTAGCGGGAAAGCGATGTTTTCAGACACGGATAGATAGGACAGCAGGTTGCCATGCTGGAAAATAAATCCCACGCTTTGACGCTGAAACATGCTGAGCGCTTTGGCAGAAAGCGCAAGGATATCTTGCCCGAAACAAGCGATGCTGCCTTTATCGGGACGTTCAAGCCCCCCGATACAGTTCAGCAGGGTACTCTTGCCGGAACCGGATTTGCCGACGACGGCGGTGGCACTGCCCTTTTCGGCCACAAACGAAACATCTTTTAAGGCATTCACAACCCCCCTGCCGGAACGAAACGTTTTATGGACGCTTTCAAGTTGAATCATAAGTTTAAACAATCCGCAGGATATCGGCCGCTTTTTTACGAGCCACCAAAACCGTCGGCCATACAGCCGAAACCATGCTGAAAAAAATCGCCAATGCCGGAGGTACAACCAGGGAATAAAAGGTCAGCCGTGGAAAAATAATTCCGGAGACCGCAAAATAACGATTGTGGGAAGTAAATCCGCTTAAATCAATGCCGCTCTGACCCACCAGGGACACCGCCATGACACCGGCAAGAATTCCGACACCGCAAGCCACCAGATTCATCAGCAGGACTTCACTGAGGATCAAAAGCGTCATTTCCCGCGATGTTACCCCCATGGCTTTCATGATGCCGTATTCACGTATGTTCTTTAAAATAAAAATAACAAAAGCACAGGCGATCCCCACCGAAACCACGCCAAATACCAGCACCATCACTATGCTCATAGAAAGATAATTCAAATCGATTAACTGTACGAGATCCGGCATCATCTTCTTCCAGGATTTAAACTCGGGTCCCGCCGGTAATGTACGTCGATACTCATCAACGATAGCGTCAGGATCATAACCTTCTTGCACAAAAACTGCAGCCAGCCAGGTATCTGCTTTTTGCGTGACGGCCGTATAAGGACAAAATGCAATTCCGCGATCAAAAAAATCGATCCCGGTTTGGTAAACTCCGGAAACTACCAGCTCGACAGGGGTATCACTGAATTCTGAGCTGAACTTCAGCATACTGCCGACCTGAACCGCTAATCTCTCGGCCAGTGTTTGGCTCAAAAAAATCGTATTTTCCTTGTTTCGAAGATATCTTCCATCAATGGTTTTCTTCCAGATGGCCGTGTACTTTTTTTCTGAGAGCGGATCCACACCAATCAAGTTGACGTGCTGGAGCCGGTTCCCGTACGCCAGAGCACCGGGCAATACAATTCGTTTGAGAACACCGGTTGTGCCATTTACCTGCAGTCGTTCCGGCTGAATGGAGAAAGGCAGGGCAATACCGGAAATGTGACCGCCATAAAGGCCGACAGAATTACGGATCATAGTATCATTTACGCCTAAGGCCAAAGCGGATAGAAAAATCAACGTGGCCACGGCAGCTATCACCATCAGGGAAAGCGCTAGGGTGGATCGCCCGGATCGAAAAAGAAACCGCGCAGCGGTTCGAATCCAGAACGTGATATAGTTAATTGTCATATGTCAATTCAGGTCATAAGCCGATCTGCGCCGATTCGTTTCGAGAGGAACGAAATTGCCGGCTCCACAAAAAATTGGTGATCCGGGTCAAAAAGACTGTGGAGGCCTTCCTCAAGAAATTTATAGGCTGTAATTTTCGCTATCGATATTGCCTCAGGGAACCTTAATAGAAAATCCGTTTCTCCTTTGGCTCCGGGATCCGTTGATTTATATGAATTCAACCATTGCCGGTGGTTCGAATCCAATTCATGGTAAATCACAGACGCCACATAGTTGTGACGTTGGCGTTGCAGGTCACTGGCCAGGTCAACCATATCGTCCATGACTTGGCAGCCCATGCCGATCTGGTAAAGCGCTTGCATGATAGCATCGACTTTTCCTTGGCCGCAGTCTTCAAGAACCCGGGGAATTGCCCGGGGACATTGAAACAACAAACCGGTTTTGTAATGATGAACCGCCGCCAGCACCTGCCGGGGCTGGAGTATGCTCGAATTTCCATTTTCCTCGGAGGCTTCCTGGGCACCACTGCGGATCAGGGCTTTAATGGAAGCTGCATTGGCCTCCAATACTTTAAAGTAGCTTATTTCTTCTTTTTTAAACTTATCCAGAAGAATTTCAAAAAACACCCGGTCGGAGACCATGATATCCACCACCGATCGGAAACGCACGCCCTGTTCAGGCAGGTCGGTTTCAAGGGTTTT
>JASFPE010000042.1:0-19104 GCA_050116155.1 Desulfobacterales bacterium | reverse complement strand
CCTCCCCCGTCAAGGGGGAGGGCTTTTTGTGGCATTGCAGGGGTTATTGGATCCGCCCGAGTTTGAAACTCCGTCTTATCCGCCAAATTTCAAAATCAATTTACCCACCGTTGTGCCGGATTCAAGGGCACGATGCGCATCGGCCACGTTATCATAAGCAAACGGCTGCAGCGGTGGCGCCTTGATTTTCCCTTCCGCAACCCATCTCATTAGTGCCTGCATGGCTTCGTCCAGCAGGTCCGCCCGGTGAAACAGATAGGACAGGTTGAATGCGATCAGGCTTTTATTGTCACCGGTCATATTCAAAGGGTTAAAGCGGGGTACCCGCAGGTATTGATAGATTAGTTTGAAATAATTGGGAAAACCGCCCCTTTTCGACAGCATCGAATGAAAACCGTAGGCCACCAGCTTCCCCATCGGCGCCAGATGTTGATAACTTTGCTTTAGCGTAGCCGGGCCGTTTGCATCAAACACCACGTCAAAACCATCGGGACAAACTTCTTTAGCCTTTGCCCAGAGCGACTCCCTGTTTTTGTCGATGACAATATGTGCTCCTGATTCCAGCACCGACTGGACTTTATGGCTGGATCCCACCACCCCAATCATGCGGCAATTGGCCAGCCGGCCCAATTGCATTAAGGCACCGCCGACGCCTCCGGCCGCCGAATGTACCAATATGTTCATTCCCGGCCGCACAACGATATTGTGAAACAGACCATGATAGGCGGTTAAATACACGGTCGGAAAAGCCGCCCATTGATCGGGGCTAAAGACGGAATCCTCAGGAATATTAAAAACCTGATTTCTGGGAACACATAAATGGCTGGCATAGGCACCAAAGCGCGTCAACCCAAAAACAGCGGTTCCGGCTTGAAGATCGGAGACGTTCCGGCCGCATTTTAGGACGCTGCCGGAAAACTCAAAACCCGGGGTAATCGGCCAGCCGACGAATTCTTTCGCAGATTTATACAGTCCCAGGCGGATAAATATGTCCGCAAAATTGACACCGGCAGCCGACACCTCAATAAGAACCTCGTCGTCCCGGGGGGTTGGCATCTGAAATTCCTTAACCTTAAGCCGCCGGTAACCGCCGGGCCGCTCAATGACTATTTTTAGCATGTCAATTCTCCTCGCGAAGGCTCGCTTTATCGGAATCTTGACCAAACCTATAATGGATGTACACTTAAGATCAACTACAAAGAGAACCATACAACCTGCTTCGGCTGCCAGCCGCACAAATTCAGGATCTTCTGCTATTGAAAGGGTTGACCGGGTCGCCCAAACTCCACCTTGACGCATCCATACAATTTCCCTATACTTCTTATCACCTGGATGCATCTTTTATATTTTTTTTCATAATGCCTGGTGTGTTGTCAAAAGGGAGGTAATGCTTATGCCTATCGCAGATAAAATGGTCAAGATGGTTGAGGGAATGAAAATGGTGAAGCAGATGTTCGAGGAAGGTGCCAGGCTGAAAGCCGAGCATGGCCCTGAAAATGTCTTCGATTTTTCATTAGGAAATCCTGATGTGCCACCGCCACAACAATTTAATACTGTGCTCAGGCAATTGGTCGAAGACGAAAAGCTAAGCCACGGCTATACACCGAATCCAGGATATCCGCATGTGCGCCAGGCAGTCGCAGATTATCTGAGCAAAGAACACGATCTGAATATTCCGGCTGACATGATTATCATGACGGTGGGTGCCGCCGGCGCTCTGAGCGATGCCCTGAAATCGGTGATGAACCCCGGTGAGGAGATATTAACGCCGTCACCTTACTTTGTCGGTTATGAACATTATGCCTTTATCGCAGATGCCACGATCAAAACCGTACCCACGGATGCCGGATTCCATCTGGATGTATCGGCGATTGAAGATGCCATTTCGGAAAAAACCCGGGTGATGCTGGTCAACTCACCGAACAATCCCACCGGTGCGGTGTATACGGCGAAGGAACTGGCTGAGCTGGGCAAAGTGTTGAATCGTGCCAGCGAAAGGTATGGCAGGCGGATTTATCTTGTCGCCGACGAACCTTATCGCAAAATCACCTACGATGTGAGCGTTCCGTCAATATTTCACGCATATCCGCACACGATCGTGGTCTCATCCTATTCCAAAGAATTGTCTCTGGCCGGTGAACGCATCGGTTATCTGGCCGTCCATCCCGAAGCAGAAGATGCTCAACTCGTGGCCGGTGCCGCCGCTGTGGTCAACACCATGCTTTGCGTCAACGCCCCCAGCTTGCTGCAACTGGCCGTCTCCAGGCTCCAGGGTGTTACCGTGGATGTCTCCATCTACCGCCGTCGGCGGGATATGCTGTGCCAGGGCCTTGCTGAAATTGGGTATGAATTTAATGTGCCCGAAGGCGCATTTTATCTGTTTCCCAAAAGCCCCATCTCCGATGATGTCAAATTCGTGAAAATCTTGAAAGAAGAATTGATTCTGGCGGCGCCGGGCGCCGGCTTTGGCGGACCGGGTTTTTTTCGCCTTTCCTACGCGGTCCCGGATTCCACCATCACCGGCTCTATGAAGGGTTTTAAAAAAGCAATGGAAAAAATCTAAACCGCACAGCAAAAGGTCCTGCTACGCTAATATGGAAACTGATATTGCCCGATCGCTTCACAGCGTTAAATTTCCAAAACCTGTCTCCCTGCTTGTCCTGGCTCCACATCCGGACGACTTTGATGCCATCGGTATCACCATGCGTTTTTTCCAGCAAAACGGCAACCCGATCCAGTTGGCCGTCGCTACTACGGGCGCAAGCGGAGTGCAGGATTCATTTTGCGCTCAACCGACGTTGCAGCTAAAATCTGAAATTCGCGAGCTGGAACAACGGGATAGTTGCCGGTTTTTTGGGTTACCGGATTCCAATTTAACTTTTTTGCGACTCGAAGAGGATAAAGACGGCCGTCTTTCAAAAAACGACGTTAATCTGCATCGGGTAAACGCCCAGTTAAAGGCATTGAGCCCCAAGATGGTGTTTTTGCCTCACTGGAACGACAGCAACCTGACGCATCAACGCGTTTATGATATATTTAAAAAGCTGGCTCGCGAAGGTGGATATTCATTGGTTGCTTTTTTAAATCGCGATCCCAAAACCATTGAGATGCGCAATGATATCTACACCGAATTCGATGAAAAAGAGGCAGCCTGGAAAGCCAAATTGTTGAGATTCCACAGGTCCCAGCAACAACGAAACCTGGATCAACGCGGCTATGGCATGGATGAACGGATTCTGCGCACGGATCGCCAAAGCGCAAGGGCGTGCTCACTGGAGATGCCGTATGCGGAGGTTTTTGAGCTGGAATTTTTTGGAGGTGAAAACCTGGAGGATATTTTAAATGGACGTATTTGATGAAATTAGAAAAATGATTGTCAACCTGTTTGCCATCGATGAAGCAGCCGTGGTTGCCGAAGCACATCTTCAGGACGATCTGGAGGGAGATTCTCTGGCCGTCATGCGGTTGGCCGAGACCATTGGTACCCATTATGGCATCGAAATCATCGCCGAGGATCTGCTGGATATCGACAACGTCGGTGAGTTGGTAGATCTGGTGGAATCAAAAATTTCTTAAACAAGTCAATCTGGGGTTCGAAAAGCAAAGTAAGTTCTGATGAAGGAGACCGAAGATGGAGTATCCCGTAATCACGAAAAAACCATTGGAGAAATTCATTGTAACACCAAATCTTCAGAATTACCGGAATGTTTACGAAAGCTTTAGCTGGAACAAACTGGCCCAGGAAGTGGACTGGTTCGACAACGAGCATATTAACATTGCCCATGTGACCATTGACGCCCATTTGAAAACCGACCGCAAGAATAAAATGGCTTTGATCTGGGAAGGTAAAAAGGGGGATGTCGAGGAGTATACGTTTTCCGATCTAGCTCGACTGAGCAACAAATTCGCCAATGTCTTGATAAATCAGCTTGGCGTCCAGAAAGGCGATCGGGTCTTCTTTTTTCTGGAACGGGTACCGGAAATTTATATCGGGATATTGGGGACCCTAAAGGCCGGCGCGGTCATCGGTCCTCTGTTTTCGGCCTTTGGACCGGATGCCGTAAAGGATCGTCTGGAAGACAGTGAAGCCAGGGTGTTGGTAACCAGCCCTTTGTTGAAAAAAAAGATTGCAGACATCATACCCGAGCTTCCAGCGCTTCAAAAAATTGTCACGGTACTCAGAGGAAAACAAAAGCCCGATGCGGATGATTTATTGTATGACGAATTGATGGCGGATGCCTCCGACACATTCGAGGCGGTCCCCACGCATAAAGAAGACTATGCCATCATGCATTATACCTCGGGCACCACCGGCAAACCCAAGGGTGCAGCCCATGTCCATGAGGCCGTGCTGGGCCATTATGCTACCGGTAAATATGTTTTAGACCTGCAGGAAGATGACATCTACTGGTGCACGGCCGATCCCGGTTGGGTAACCGGCACCTCCTACGGCATGTTTGGCCCGTGGTCTAACGGGGCGACCCAGGCAATCTATGAGGGCGGATTCAGTGCCAAACGCTGGTATCAATTCATCGAAAAAATGAAGGTTACGATATGGTACACGGCTCCCACCGCCGTTCGAATGCTCATGAAAGCCGGCGATGAACTGCCCGGAAAGTATAATCTCGAATCTTTGCGCCATCTATATAGCGTCGGCGAGCCATTGAATCCGGAAGCCGTTATCTGGGGAGAAAAAGTTTTTGGACTGCCTTTTCACGACAATTGGTGGCAGACGGAGACCGGCTCCATCATGATCGCGAACTACCCCATTCAAGACATCAAACCCGGATCCATGGGCAAGCCCTTTCCCGGAATTACTGCCGGCATCATTGACGATGATTTCAACGAAGTACCCTCCGGTGTAGAGGGAAATCTAGCCCTGCGGCCTGGATGGCCTTCCATGTTTCGGACGTATTGGAAGAAAGAAGAAATGTATGATTCCCGTTTTCAAAATGGCTGGTACATTAGCGGAGACCGAGCCAAAAAAGATGAGGAGGGCTATTTCTGGTTTGTCGGACGCACGGATGATGTGATCAACACGGCCGGACATTTGGTCGGCCCCTTTGAGGTGGAATCGGTTTTAATCGAACACCCCGCGGTGGCCGAGGCCGGCGTTATCGGCAAACCGGATCCGATTGCCATGGAAGTGGTCAAGGCTTTTGTGTCTTTAAAGGTCGGTCATGAACCAACGGATGAATTGCAACTTGATATTCAAAAATTCGCCATGAAACGTCTTGCCAGCGCAGCAGCGCCACGGGAGATAGAGTTTGTTGATTCCTTGCCGAAGACCCGCAGTGGAAAAATCATGCGAAGATTGCTCAAAGCCAAGGAGCTGGGGTTGCCGCTTGGTGATACATCAACCTTAGAGGATGATTAGAATTTAGATTGAACAAAAATGCTTAATTGAAAGTAGGGCGCGCCTCTGTGCCCGCCCTGCTCAAAGGGTGATTTCCAAATTTCAAACCGCAATAATACAAACATGTCATTCCGGCGAAAGCCGGGCACGTAGTGAAGCTCTAGCGCTATCCAGTAATCTCAATTTGTAATGGATGCCGGATCCGTCATCCCGGACTTGATCCGGGACCGGCATGACGATTCGGAGACTTTTTACGAGAGCAACAATGTTCAATGTTCAAAACGTTTGAGATTTTGAATTTTGGTCATTGGGATTTATTTGTAATTTGGTGCTTGTGATTTGGGATTTAACCAATTATTCGCCAATTTAACGGGATGAGGGACATGTTGTTTTCGGATTTCGCCATAATTGCTAAAAAATGATATATTTACAAAGGGGATTAATTTATGTTTGAACCGCAGGAATTTTTTGACTTGACGGATTTTGACCACCGCGAAATATTTTTAGAAAATCAACCCGTCTGGACAGCACTCGATCGACTGCCGGAGTATTTCAACAGCTTTTTTCAAAAACCCTGGCCCCTGGCCAACATTAACGGACAGATCCAAAAGACGCTGGTCATCCATAACAATGATGTACATGATAACATAGAAGTTAAACCAACCGGTCCCAAAGGATCTATACAGGTTCTTCGCAAAGGCAAAATACTGGAAGACGCCGCGGTAATTATGGCCGGAGCGTGCCTTTTTGATGATAGAATCATCCTGGGGGCGGGGACGGTGGTCGAGCCGGGAGCCCTGATAAAAGGACCTGCGGTGATTGGACAAAATACCGAAATCCGCCAGGGCGCATATATGCGGGGCAACTGCCTGGTAGGCAATAATTGTGTGGTCGGCCACGCCACCGAAATGAAGAGCTCGATTATGCTGAATGGTGCCAAAGCCGGCCATTTTGCTTACGTCGGAGACAGCATCCTGGGCAACGCTGCCAATCTTGGTGCAGGTACGAAACTCGCAAATCTGAAAATGATTGCCGGCTCAATTGTTATCCGAGCTGACCGCAAGCGCTATAATACGCAACGCCGTAAGCTTGGCGCGATTCTGGGCGATGGTACCGAGACCGGATGCAACTCCGTAATGGCTCCTGGCACCCTGATGGGCCCCTCTTCGATTGTTTATGCCGCAGTTTCAGTGCCGGGCGGTTATTACCCGGGAAGGGCAATTGTAGCACCGCCGAAGGATTGTCCCAGAATCAAGTAACGGCTCTTTGGAACATTACACTACATTGGATAGAAATTAGTACGCTTCGTTCACAATTGGAATAATGGAATGTTGGAATACTGGAATATTGGAATATTGGGTCTCTATTGTAGCGCATTGAAAAATATTTGGATTATGAGACAAACCAATCATGGATCCCAAAAGCCTAAATCCAAACACTGAAGTTATGTGTTTTTGACCATTATTCCATTATTCCAGCATTCCATTATTCCAAGTGGTTAGTATAAAACCAGTGTCGTTAAAAGCTACATACTTTCAATATATTATATAAATTCCGAAACGTATTATTCCAATCGCCTGGCACTGTTAATCACGACCGCCTCTGCCGGGACATCCTGGTACCCACTCTGGGTTTTGGTTTTAACCGCGGAGATGGCGTCGACAACCTCTAGACCCTCAACGACTTTCCCAAAAACCGCATATCCCCAGCCCTGGGGCGTTTTGCTTTTAAAATTCAGAAAATCATTATCAACGCTGTTGATGAAAAACTGGCCGGTGGCGCTGTGAGGATCGCTGGTACGGGCCATGGCAATCGTGCCGCGTTGATTTTTCAAACCATTGTCGGCTTCATTGTCTATCGGATCATTGGTGGTTTTTTGATTCATATCGGCGGTAAACCCTCCACCCTGAATCATGAAATTAGGAATCACACGATGGAAAATCGTTCCGTCGTAAAACTTGGCATCAACATATGCCAAAAAGTTTTGAACCGTCACCGGTGTTCTATCCGCAAAAAGCTCTATGACAATTTCACCTTTGGACGTATCCAACACAACTTTTGGATTACCTTTGGCCGTCTCTTCCGCATTTCCCGGAACAACTGCAGCCAGAACAGCAAGCGCCGCAACTAACGATATTTTCATTTTGTCACCTCAACAAGTAGATTTGCATCGAGACCGAACAATTTATAAATTCAGCCGCATATGGGCGTCTGCAACTGCGATCGTCAGATCAAGAATGCCGGTATCGTCGTAGCCTTTCTGTTGGAGCCTGTCAATCATTTCCTTTTTGAATTTGAAAACTTGACTGATTATACCGCTGGCCGTTTTCCGAATATCGGACCGATCTCGCGGGTGCGCTTTAGTTCAAAAAACCCTGGCGTTCCGCCGGCTGCAATGACCGCATCCCAAAACTTAACCGCATCTTCGCCCGCCGGTGCCGGACTCATCACCGGTCCGAAAAATCCCGGCCCCTTGCCGCCGTCGAGAACAATCAACGGTACGCCGACATCGTCACCGGCTTTTTTAATAGCCTGATCCATATCGGCATGAATGTCTACATCCCAGGATTCGTCATCTGCGGCCGCACTCAACTGCGTTGGATAATTGCAGGCTCGTAAAATTTGCTCTAAAACCGAAGGCTCGTCAATGTCCTCGTTATCATGATGGTAAAGCGCACCCATGACCGCATAGACTTTTCCAGCACCGGTATTACCATAATCACGGCGTACCGCCGCGGCAACACGCAACGCTTTGAGACCGATCTCATGTAATATTTTAAAATTCTCGGAAATGTCGCGATTCTTGTTGATCAGTTTGAGGCTAAAGAGTTTCCACTGTATCTGAATTTTTTTTTGTCGGCCAACATCTTCCATCCAGCGGGATGTAATCCAGCACCAGGGGCAAATCGGATCCCAATAAAAATCCACGGAGTCTTTATTATCTAACATATCTGATTCCTTCAATCATTTTATAACCAAATTTCTCGGCAACCAGTTTTTCCATTTCATGCTTGCGATGACAGGCCACCCGGTGCCCAGATTCAACCGCTTCCAGCAGGGGTTCTTCATCCAGGCAGCGGTCCAGAACAAAGGGGCAGCGTGTGTGAAACCGGCACCCAGCCGGCGGGTTGAGTGGGGACGGAACGTCTCCGGAAAGCACAATGCGCCATTGCTTGTGTTCGACATCCGGAACCGGAATGCCGGACAGCAAGGCATGGGTATAGGGATGCAAGGGATGGGCAAAAAGATCTTTGGTTTGGGCGATTTCAACGATTTTGCCAAGATACATCACGGCTAGGCGATGACTAATATATTTGACGACCAGAAGGTGGTGGGTGACAAAAAGATAGGTCAGACCAAGCTTCTGTTGCAGTTGAATCAGAAGGTTGAGAATCTGAGCCTGCACAGAGACGTCCAGCGCTGATGTCGGCTCGTCCAGGACAATAAATTCCGGATTGGTGGCAATAGCGCGGGCAACGGCAATGCGCTGGCGCTGTCCGCCGGAAAATTCGTGCGGATAACGCAGATAATGATCTTCGGTCAGACCTACAATTCTCAGCAATTCCAGCACACGCTCTTCCAGCGCCCGTCCGCCGATGTTGTTTTGGGCCTTGATGGGCTCCGCAATGATATTTTTTATCAGCATGCGCGGATTCAAGGACGTGGTCGGATCCTGAAAGACCATCTGGAGTTTGCCGCGAATTCCCAATTTTTTCATGTCCCTTTTTTTCAGGATCGATAGATCTGCCGGCGGCTTTGTTCCGTTTTTTGAGGGATAGTAATGGATGTGACCGGCAGTTGGATCGTGCAGGCGGATGATGGCCTTTCCGGTAGTTGTTTTGCCGCAGCCCGACTCCCCTACCAATCCCAAGCATTCACCACGAAATATATCCAGATCTATACCGTCTAAGGCCTTGACATCGGCCACTTTGCGCTGCAGAACACCGCCGAGAACCGGATAATATTTTTTTAGATTTTCGATTTTTAGAATTTTTTGCATCATTGCCTTGCAATGCCCATTGCGGCTATTAAACCTCTGGAAGCCATCTCAAAAATGTCTTTTGGCTCAATATCTTTGTTGGTGCCGCGTTTCAAATCCTCGACATACTAAGTATGCCTCCGGTTTGAAACTCGGCCCCGCCGCAATCTTGAACCAAAATCCTATTTTTGAGATGACTTCCAATTGTTTTCTAATCCCTGGGTCGGTCCGTCCAGAGATAACAGGCAACTAGATGGTCTTTTCCAACTTCAACAAGTTCGGGAAAACTTTTCCGGCAAACATCCATTGCGTGTTTGCATCTGGGGTGAAAACGACAACCGGAAGGCGGCATCACCAGATTCGGCACACTACCTTCGATGCTTTGCAACTCGCCCTCCTGGGAGAGCCTGGGTACAGAATTCAGCAGCGCCTGGGTATAGGGATGTTTTGGCCTACGAAATATATCTTTGATATCGGCGACCTCGCAAAGATTTCCGGCATACATGACGCCAACCCGATCACAGGTTTCGGCCACAACCCCCAGATCGTGGGTGATCAACAGCACTGAAGATATTTCCTGTTGTTTGAGTTCACGCAGTAACTCTAGTATCTGCGCCTGGATGGTGACATCAAGATTCGAGGTGGCCTCATCTGCAATCAGGAGCACGGGATTACATGCCAGGGCAATGGCAATCACAATACGTTGTTTCATGCCGCCGGATAAATTATGGGGATATTGCTTTACGATCTCATCGGCATTGGGTATACCCAGTTTTTCGATGATTTCAATCGAGCGCAGCAAAGCCTCCTGCCGCAATCTTTTGTCCCATCTTTTAAGGATCGGAATCCGGCTCATCAGTTTCAGCAGCCAGGCATCCGGCTTTTGTTCCGCAAATCGGTAAAGTGCCTGCAACACAATTTTAGGCAGAAAAAAAGTACGGTAGTCCTCGGTGTTTAAATCATTGCCGATTTTTTCACACATCTCCTTTTTACGGTGAAACAAAAAGCTTTCGGAGACCTGATCGCCGATACTCATGATTGGATTCAAGGCCGCATTGGGCTCCTGGAAAATCATGGAAATGCCGTCACCCCGCAAACTTTGCATGTAAGCTTCGGATTGCTGAAGCAGATCGATTGCCTCTGAATCACCGCCTGCCTTTGGGTAAAAGATGATCCGGCCGCTTTCGACTTTTCCCGGTTCCTGAATGATGCGCATCATTGAACGAACGGTGACGCTTTTACCGCAGCCGGATTCACCCACCAGCCCAAAGGTCGTACCGTGATTCACCGTAAGGCTTACTTTGTCCAGGGCCTTAACGACCCCTTCATAGGTGTAAAAGTTCGTCACCAGGTCAACGGTTTCCAGCAGTTTGGTCATTGGCTAATCCTTGAATATATTTTCACCGCAGAGACGCAGAGAATACAGAGTATTATTTTTTTTGATTTGCCGGGAGATGCGCCCGCCTCGCCTTGCTCGCATGGCGGGCGTGGTATCGGCAAATCAAAACCATCTGAAGCTTCGCTTCAATTGGTTCTGATCGCTAACTTGTTTAACTTGTTAATATTTATACAGAAATGTAAGCTTGACGCTTTCGTAAGAAGTTACTTTTTCCTTTTTTCTGTCATTCCGGCGAAGCTTGTGCCGGACTCGATCCGGTAGCCGGGCACGAAGTGAAGCTTTAGCGCTATCCATTAAATTTAATATGTCCTGGATGCCGGATCAAGTCCGGCATGATGATTCGGTGGCTTTTTACGAGACCATCAAGTTTAATATATAATAAATTCTATCCTGCCCGAAGGGCTTGGGTTTTCTTCCTGATCGGTACCTCCCGATCAGGAAGAAGGTTAAAACCTCTGCGCTCTCTGTGCCTCAAGCGAAGCGGGTGGTGAATATTCAAATCATCTTCTTCTTAGCTTCGGATCGAAGGCGTCGCGCAGGGCGTCGCCGATCAAATTCCAGGCCAGTACAAAAAGTATAATGCATCCGCCGGGAATAACGATGGTATACCAGAATCTCAAAGGATCATCCTGCGGGCCGACGATGTAATTTCGGGCCAGGGCCACCATCTGACCCCAGTCCGCATATCCTTTTGGAGCTCCCAGGCCAATAAAACTCATAAAAGCCGCCGTAATAACCATGGATCCCATGTCCATGGATGCCATAATCAATACCGGATAGATGGCATTCGGCAAAATGTGTCGCAGGATGATCTTCAGATCTGAAACACCCATGATTTTGGCAGCCTGCACAAAGTCCTCGTCACGCAGTGTCAGGATTTCGGAACGCAGAACCCTCACATACCAGCGCCATTGCACCAAGGCCAGGGCAATCATGATTTTATCGATTCCACGGCCGAAGGCTACCACAATTGCCATGGCCAGCACCAGTGTGGGGATTGCCCACATAATGTCCGTGATACGCATGAGCATTTCATCTATGATGCCCCCATAGTATCCGGAGACCGCACCCAACGTAATTCCCACCAGGCCCGCAACCACGACAACAAAGATCCCGATTTTGAATGCCGTGCGGGTTCCCCAGATCACCCCGTAAAAAATATCATATTGACCCGCCGTGGTGCCGAAGATGCGACCACTGCCGGGGGGTTTGGGTGTCGGCGAAAAACCTTTGTGGGGCATCAAATAGGGATTGTGAGCATATTTAGGTGGCGCAATCTGTGGTGCAAAAATAGCTACACCGGTAAACATCAAGAGCAGCGTGAAACCGATAATGGCCGACGGATTTCGAAAAATCCGATACAGCGTATACCTCAGCTCGCGTATTCGGGGGTGTTGTTGCGCCTTCATAATAACCGGTTGTATTTGTTTGATTGGTTTTATTGGTTTCATTGGTTTGGCAAAAAAATCTCAATTGATCAAACCAATGAAACGAATTAAACAAATTCAACTAATTTAACTAATTCAGCCGTATCCGTGGATCGATATACGCATACAAAATATCCAGCGTCAGGTTGGTGATCACAAATACGAGTCCCATAAAAAGGCAGATACACATCAAAACCGGCATATCAAGCTGCATGGCGGAGTGGGCCAGCCACCAGCCGATTCCCTGACGGTTGAAGACCACCTCCACCGCAATGCTGCCCTCCATGGACAGGGCCACCAGTTGGCCCGCCACCGTGACCACGGGCAGCAGCGCATTTCTACGGGCGTGCTTGATGTTGACGGTTCTCCTGTCGGCGCCTTTGGCCTGAGCGGTCATGACGTAGTCCTTGGACAGCTCTTCGATGATACCCGAACGCATCACCCGCATGTTCAAAGCCACCACCACAATCACATAGGTCATCACCGGCAATACCAGGTGTCTCAAGGCATCCAGGGTCACACCCAATTGCCCGTTGAGAATCCCATCAAGGGTATACATGCCGGTATAACGGGTAAACTTGTCCGGATGTTCCAGAATAAACATGGTGTATTGATCGCTGATAATCCCCGGCGAGAAGAGCGGAATGTAACCGTAAAAAATCATGAGCAGCAACAGGGCAAATAAAAAAGTGGGAAGAGACCAGCCCACAATCGCAAAAATTCGGGTGATGTGGTCAATCCAGCTGTCCCTGTGAACGCCGGATATGGTACCCAGCCAGATTCCAAAAATAATTACAATGGGGGCGGCAAATAAGTTCATTTCCAGCGTCACCGGGAAGTAACGCCAGAATGCCTTTCCGACCGGCTGGGCCGCAACCAGCGACCACCCCAGGTTGCCTTGAAAGATCTCCTTGATCCATCGGACGTACTGGACGTAAAAGGGGTCATCCAGACCGAACTGTTTTATGAGATCGGGGATCTCATCTGCCTGCTGGGGGGAGGTCACAAAGGCCGCGGCTCTGCGCTCCGGGCTGAAGGTCATGAGGATGCCGAAAATCAGAACCGAAACCCCGAAAAGCACAAAAATCAGTAAGAGAAACCTCCGTATGATGTAAGCCTGCATGGTCGGTCGCTAAATCCTTGCAAGATTGCCGGGAAACAGTGGGATTCCCGGCAATCCTGAAGATAACGATGGCTATATTTAAGGAGAATAAACAAGTTTGGGGCTTCGCCCCAAATTGTTGAATTTCCGAGACGTTAATTAAACGCTACTCTTTCCAGATGTCCATCAGCATTTCATTGGCATCCGTGAGCATTGGATTGGGCACATATCCTTTTACCCAATCTCTATAAGCGCGCACCACAATCTGCTGATAGATCGTATTGGCTGTGGCCTCCGTATACCAGAGATCCTGGAGTCGGTGGTAGATCTTTTCACGTTCTTTGGGATCCACCGTGGCGATGCCGGCCTCACACAGTTTGTCCACTTCGGGATTTTCATAGGCCATATATCGGCCGTAGACCCCGCGAGAATGCATGAAGGTATACATGAAGTTGTGCGGGTCGGCATAGTCAGCTCCCCAGCCAATGATGAATATCGGATACATGAAATTGCGGTATTTTACCAGATAATCCTTCCACTCAACATTGCGGACTTCGATCTGAAACTTTGGATTCAGGGACATCACGTTTTCAGCCATCATGTGGGCGGCGGCTTCACGCATTTCGTTACCCGTATTATGGGTGATGATCATCTTGAAGCCTTTTTCCCAGACTTTCCCGTCCCAGGCCTTTTTCATATATTCGGCTGACTTTTTGAGGTCGAATTCATACACCGGCACGTCTTTGTGATAGGGCAGCCCTTTGATATTGGGGCTGGAAGGCATAATCACCAGGTCATTAAAGACGTCCTTTTTGTAAGTTGCACGATCAAAAGCATGCAGAAACGCCTTGCGCACGTTGATGTCGGAAAAGAAATCCGGTGGGATGCCGTTGCCGTCCAGCTTGCCGCTGCCGATATTCGGATTGCCCGTGGGATTGACTTTTTGGCAGAAAAACGCCGCGGTCACGGACAGCTGCGGGACCTCATAAAGCTTCAGTCCTTTCATCGCTTTAACCTCGGGAACGTAAGGGTTGTCGACCCTGACCCGATCGGCATCGCCGTTCTGGAGCATCAACTTGCGGGTGCTCCATTCGTCGACATATTTAATGATGGCCGTTTTGAGTTTGGGCTTGGGGCCCCAGTAGCCGTCAAATCGTTCAAATATAAACTCCTTGTTGGGCTCCCAGGACACCATTTTATAGGCATTGGTGCCGTTGGCCAGTTTTTGCAGCGGCTCATGTCCCGGAGCAGGATTGTTGTATTTGGCTGCGTTATCAATGTTGCCGTCCCAGCATCCCTTGGAGATGGCCCATTCTTTGTCCATAATCACCGACGAGGAGTAGGCCAAAATTCCCATAAACGGCGGATAGGGCTTGGGCAAATGGAAAATAACCTGATCTCCTTCGGCCTCGACACACTTGTCGATGGTGTCGAATATACCGGCAACGATATTGCCATCTTTATCCCGCGTGGAACCTTTGCCCGTCAAGGCTTCCAGCAGCATCCACATGGGTCCGCCGTCCGGGTCGGCGAGCATGTTGCGTTTGAAACTATAGACCACGTCCTCCGGGGTCAGGTCACCGCCTTCATGAAACTTGATCCCTTTACGAATCGTGAAGGTATAGGTCTTGCCGTCCTTGGATATGCCCCCGTTTTCCAGTGTGGGCACCTCTGTGGCAAGCAGGGGTTTAAACTTGTCCGTGTGCGAGCCGTCGAAAAAAACCAGCGTCTGGTAAATGTTCCAGAGCCGCTGGGAAGAGGTCACATCGTAAGCGACGGACGGATCCAATGTTCTCAGGTTACCATAATTCGCCAGGACGAAAGTGTTCGGATTTTTTACCTGTGCATCCGCGCTGACCGCGCCAAGGACCAGCAGGAAGCAGCCAAACAGGCAGGCAATTTTTTTCATCGTCGACCTCCTTTCTGCAAAAGGGTAAAATACATTTCAACCTTCCCGAAGATGTGTTCTCTCTCCGGAAGGTCACAAGAGATAAGATAACTTCAATTTGGTTATAACGATTTGATCACTACTTTATGTTTAAAATAGCTCAAAAGTCAATTACTAAGACTTTTTTCAGGGCCAGAAATCTTTAATCTTAAACACTCACAGCGGTTTAACTCTCAGTCGACAATCCTCCGGCTTTGCCTTTACGCCAGATGGCAGGCGACCCAGTGGTCATCACCGATATTTTTAAAAATTGGCTCCTCCCTTGAACATACCGCTTTGCACTCCGGGCAGCGTGTATGGAATGTACATCCTGAAGGTGGATTGATGGGGCTGGGCACATCTCCTTGAAGAAGTATTTTCTTTTTGCGAACCTCCGGGTCCGGAACGGGAACGGCTGAGAGCAAGGCTTGGCTATAAGGATGTAATGGATTCTGATAGAGGTCTTTATCTTTGGCCAGTTCCACAATACGTCCCAGGTACATCACGGCAACCCGGTCGCTGATATGCTCTACAACACTCAAGTCATGCGCAATAAAAAGATAGGACAGATTCATCTGCTCCTGAAGTTGTGCAAGCAGATTAATAACCTGGGCCTGAATAGACACATCCAGTGCCGAAACCGGTTCATCGCATATAATAGCCAGCGGGTTCAACGCCAAAGCACGGGCAATACCAATCCGCTGGCGCTGTCCTCCTGAAAACTCATGCGGATAGCGGTTTATTTGTTCCGGATGCAGCCCCACTCTTTCCATCAAATACGCCACACGGCTGTTGATTTCTTTCCTGGATATCTTAAGGTGGTTGCGGATCGGTTCGGCAATGATTTGGCCGACATTCATCCGGGGATCCAGAGAAGAAAAAGGATCCTGGAATATGATCTGAAGTGATGCCCTTATTTTTCTAAGGTCTTCCCGGTCCAGCGCAAGCAAATTTTGCCCGTTGAAGGTTACCTGACCGGACGTAGGCTCAATCAGACGCAGAATAGATCGGCCGACCGTCGTCTTGCCGCATCCGCTCTCACCGACCAGGCCCAGGGTTTCCCCCTTTTTTAAGATAAAACTGACTCCATCTACAGCCTTCACATGGCCGACCGTGCGGGAAAGAATTCCCTTTTTGATGGGAAAGAATTTCTTCAGATTTTTTACTTCTAAAAGCGACATATTCGATTTTGTATTTTAGATTTGACGAAATCGAAAAAATCTCAATTCCCGTCACTCCGGCGAAAGCCCGAGTCCATATTAATATTAAACGACTGGATTCCGGCTTTCGCCGGAATGACGGTCTGGGTCGGTATCAGACTTTTTACGAAACCGTCAGATTTCGGATTTTATAAACTCGTTAGAAGTGGTTTCAAAAGCTCAGGTTGTGTTCGAGGGTAAGGCGTCCCGCGGATTGAAAGCGGAGCGTACACGTTAGTACGTGAGCATTTCAATTCGTGGGACAACACAGCCGTCGGGCACAACCTGAGCTTTTGAAACCACTTCTAGGCTTCCAGCCAGCAACTCACACGACGATGTTCTGCCAGGTGGATCATCGGCGGTTCCTGCTCGCAGCAACGATTCATTACTTTAGGACAGCGTGGATGAAACCTGCACCCCAAAGGCATTTGCATAGGGCTGGGTACGATTCCGGGAATTTCCTGGAGACGACGACCGGTCTTCTCTTTTCGCCCAATAACCGGAATTGATCCTAAAAGACCTTGGGTATAGGGATGTCTGGGATCTTTAAAAAGCGCTTTTATCGGTGCCTCCTCAACCACCTTCCCGGCATACATAACCACAACCCGGCTGGCCATTTCAGCAATGACACCCAGATCATGGGTAATCAGGATAATCGCCGTGTTAAATTCTTCTTTAAGACGCTGCATCAAAGACATAATCTGGGCCTGAATCGTGACATCCAGCGCAGTGGTGGGCTCGTCTGCCAGAATGAGTCGCGGGTTGCATGAAAGTGACATGCCAATCATGACCCGTTGTCGCATGCCCCCCGAAAATTTATGCGGGTATTGCCTGGCTCTCGAATTCGGACCGGGGATTTGCACCATGCGCAACATCTCCACGGCCCAGCGCCAGGCTTCCAGCCGCGACATGTTTTTATGAATTCTGGCGGCCTCTGATATCTGTTCGCCAATCTTCAATACCGGATTCAGGGAAGTCATGGGCTCCTGAAAAATCATCGAAATATCGTTGCCCCTGATTTTCCGGACACCTTCCCGGTCCAGATCCAGTAGATTTGTGCCATCAAATCGGATAGAACCCTGAATCTCGGCAGGCGGACAACGTAAAAGCTGCAAAATTGAAAGTGCGGTAACGCTTTTGCCACAGCCACTTTCGCCCACCAGCCCTAACGTTTCACCTTGATAAACCTCAAAATCGATCCCGTCTACGGCGTTGACGATACCATCCAGGGTGTGAAACCTGGTGTATAAATCCTTGATTTCAAGAAGCGGTATCGCCAGTTCACTCATATCTTAAACCTCGGATCGAGAGCATCCCGCAGACCGTCGCCCAAAAGGTTAAAGCTGAGCACCGCCAGAAAGATGGCAATGCCGGGAAAAGTTGCAACATGCGGTGCATGGAAAAGGTAAGACCGGGCCGATCCAAGCATGGCACCCCACTCCGGTGTCGGCGGCTGTACCCCGATCCCTAAAAAACCCAGGCCGGCGGCGAATAAAATCGCCGTGCCCATGCTCAAGCTGGTCTGGACCGTTATCGGAACCATGACATTGGGCAGGATGTGCCTTGACAGAATGATGACGTCACGGGTGCCGACCGCTCTGGCGGCCTCCACGTAATCTTCTTCCCTTACGGAAAGTACGCAGCCCCGGACCAGACGGATGTACAACGGCACCATACTGATGCCGATGGATATCACGGTGTTTTTGATCCCGACTCCCAGTACGGACACCAACGCCAGGGCGAGAAGGAAACCTGGAAAAGCCAGCATGGTATCGGTTATCCTTTGAATACCGAAATCGATCTTGCCCCCGTAGTACCCCGAGATAAGCCCCAAAGGAATTCCGAAAACGATCCCAACAAAGACAACACCCACAGCAATAATGAGTGATATGCGCGAACCATAAATGATCCGGCCCAAGATAGAGCGGCCCAATTCGTCAGTGCCCAGTGGATCTTTAAGCGTTGGGGTCTCCAGAGAATTTATGAGATTCGGCGCTGATGGATTGCCTGGAAAAAGAACCGGTGCAAAAAGAGCACTCAACACATATACCAGGATTAAAACACCGCCGACCAGTGCAACCCTGTTGCGCTTGAGTTTGGCCCAGATGCGTCTGAAGCGATTTTCTGTTACCCTTTCAGCGGGTTGACAAACATTATCTTCTTTGATCTCAGTCATAGCGGATTCTCGGGTCCACGAATGCATAGATAAGATCAACCACCAAATTAACGAAAATGTAAAGCAACCCAAAGATAAGGATTACTCCCTGGATCATGGGATAGTCTCTAGCTGAAATGGAGTCATACAATAAACGACCGAGGCCAGGCCAAGCAAAGACGGTTTCAGTTAAAACCGCTCCAGCCAGCAGGGACCCAAATTGAAGACCGACCACCGTAATTATGGGAATGAGAGCATTCCTAAGGGCATGCTTAACAATAACGACCTGCTCTTTAAGGCCTTTTGACCGGGCGGTGGTCGTAAAATCCTGGGAGAGGGTTTCAAGCATAGTAGATCGGGTCATGCGGGCAATAAACGCAACCACAAATGCAGCCAGTGTAAACGAAGGCAAAATAACGTGCTGCCAGCTTCCGGTGCCGCCTGCCGGCAGCCACTTCAGAATTACCGCAAACACTACTACCAGCATCAGTCCCAACCAGAATACCGGCATGGAAATGCCGAAAAGCGCGGACATGGTCACCAGATAGTCGGTCCAGCTG
>JASFPE010000041.1:0-19299 GCA_050116155.1 Desulfobacterales bacterium | reverse complement strand
GTGGGTTTATACATGACGTCCCTAACTTTATTTTTTCCCCCAACTCTGCAGACATCCATCAGCGGCTTATTCCAGAGCGCGTGCTGGACCAGCATCGATTTTAGAAATTGCGGGCTGAAACCGGTACGGGATATTTTTTCAAGATCTTCTATATTTCCGTATTTTGGCTCGAGGGATTTCAGTATATCCCACTGGCTGAGTTTGCCCACGACCCGGTCATTTTTATCGAGAATAAGGATTGCTCGATGCCGGTGCGTTGACGGGTCAAGCTTTTCATGGGCTTTTTCCAGAGCCATGAGGGCTTCGAAAAGGGTCTCATCTTCGTGAACCGTTGCATAATCGGATAGCGACACCATCAAATCTTTGACTTTTTTATCCTTCACAGCGCACCTCCAAGATATCAAGATTAATAAAAAATTTGGATTTCATTACCATAGTTTTAAGATTATGTATAGATTTTTAATAGTACAGTATTGTCATGGATGGTATCGATATACTATTGACATATCCGCTATGTTTATCCCAAAATACGATTGAAATCAGACCATTTTCGTAATGCTCCAGATAAGTGCTAATCTAATAGGGGAGGAATAATGTGAAAACCATAACCGTAAAAGAATTGATGGTGCCGCTCAAAAAGTATGCAACAGTTCCACAGGAGGCGACTCTGCGCGAGGCGGTCCTTGCTCTGGAAAAGGCTCAAATGACGCTTGACCCGTCCCAGCATAAGCATCGCGCCATACTGGTTCTGGATGAGAATGGAAAAGTTGTGAGTAAAATAACCATGAAAGACATCCTGGTTGCCCTGGAACCCAATTATGGGAAAGTCGAAGGTGGGGATGTGCTGGAGCGATCAGGATACAGTTCGGATATGATCAAAGACATGCTCGACAACAACGTTCTGTGGGCGGAACCTATACGGTTTTCTTGTGAACGGGCCGCCAAGCTGAAGGTGAATGATTTTATGCGAGCGCCCTCGGAGGGTGAGTATATTGATCAAAATGCCACTATAGGTGAAGCTACCCACCAGCTGATTGTACAGCCTTATCTGTCTCTGCTGGTGACGAGCGATGATGCGGTGGTGGGGGTATTGCGGCTGTCTGATGTTTTTACAAAAGTTTGTGAAATGATCAAAGGCTGTTGACGGTGAATCCAGGTTGTATGATGAGGCGGACGAGATTTGGTAGAAGCCAAATTTTAATTTGACACGTAAATAGGAGTTTTTTGATGGACACGCATGGCGAAAAAACCGGAATATTTGCCAAGAAAGGACTGTGGATCGGAATCGGCACGGGCCTTTTCATACTGATCGCCTTTATTTTACCGACGCCCCAATCTCTGATCGAGGTTATGGAAAAATACGGGTACGTCCAAAAGATGATCGACTGGGAAATCGCCCATAATGCCAGGGAGGCTTCCGATAAAACAATGATCGTATTGGGGATTGTTCCCATGGCGGTGGTCTTTTTTGCCGTCGAGGCTCTCCCGATCGGGATAACGGGTCTGCTGATGCCGCTTATGGCTTATTTGTTCGGGCTTCTGCCCTTCAATATGATTGGCAAGACCTTTGCGGGTGACGCTCCGATGTTCATGCTGGGCGTTTTTGCCCTGGGAGCGACGGTGGTCGAAGTCGGGTTCCATAAACGATTGGCCGTCTGGTTGCTGGGATGGACCAGAGGGTTCTGGGTTCCCATGATCGTGCTGTGCGTCAGTATGTCGATCGTGGGTTCATTTATGTCGGCCCCTGCCATGTGTTCTTTTATGGTGCCGGTGATGATGGCTGTCTATTACGGATCGGTGAAGGCCAGCAGCCCGGAGGGGGAGATGATTCACGATCCTGCGCTTGCCAAATATTTGCTTTTCTCCCTTTGCTTCGCCCTGAATATGGGAGGGCCCGGGACGCCCTCGGCCGGCGGACGCAATGTGATCATGATGGGTTTCTTTACCGAATACGGCATACCGATCACCTATTCCGGCTGGATGAAATACGGCTGGCCCCTGGTGCCGCTCGGCAGCACCATGTTAATGCTCTATATGGCGACGCTTTTCAGCAAGAAGATAAAGACCCGGGACCTTACCCCCGGGCTGCGACATATCAAGGAAGAGACGCGCAGAATGGGTAAAATGAAATATCCCGAGTATGTCACTGCCGGCACACTTTTCCTCATTGTGGCCCTGTGGATATTCGGCGGAGAATCGACGGGATTGGGCGGGCCGGCGCTTTTGGCTTTGGTCATACCGGTGCTGTTCAGAACCGTTAAGTTTGAACAAATAATTGAGCGCATATCCTTTAACGCCTGGTTCATGTACTGCGGTGCTCTGACCCTGGGTGCCCTTCTTAAGGAAAGCGGCGGTGCTTTGTGGCTGGCGACAACCTTCCTTAACGCACTGTCACAGGTTGGCATGGATCAGGGTTACGGGTTGTGGGTAGGAATGTCTTCTTTCTCAGGTCTGGTTACCAATTTTATGTCTGATGCCGCTACCGTCGCCCTTATCGGACCGATTGTAGTCCCCATGGGGATCATGACCGGCGTTGCCGGTGAGCCGTGGGCCATCGGTATGGCTGTGGCATTGGCATCTTCCTATGCCCATTTCCTGATTGTGGGGTCTCCCGCCAATGCGCTGACATTTGCACTGGGGGTTTATCCGGATACAAATAAGCGGGCCCTTGAAGCCATTGATTTTGTAAAATACGGTTTTGGGTTTTTTATGCTTTCCATGCTGTTGCTCTGGCTCGTTGGATTCTTGGTGATCTATCCTATTGTTGGTTTTCCAGAGGGGATTCTGGAGCAGGCAACACAGGTACTTCAAAGCACGGCTGCCAAATAGTCGACGCCTAGTATGGAGAGGATAACGAAGCCCGTCGTCTGGGCAATCAAAGAAAACACATCCGTTAGGCAAAACCATGAAGTAGTGCTGATTTTTTTTAGAAGCGGTTTCAAAACCCCATCTAAGTCTCGATAGCTGCGTTGCGATTCAGTTTAAAATGCTCACGTACTTCGTGTACGTTCCGCTTTTAAACCGAATCGATCCCGCCTCAGGCGGGACTCTCGAACCTGATCTGGGGTTTTGAAACCGTTTCTAGTTAATTTTTCCTTGGACTCTTTTTCCGACCAACCGTCCTGCGCGATTTAGCATTCTTGATTTTTCCAATGAGGACTTTTAGATCGGCCGGTTTTTCAATAACATCCAGAGCGCCCAGCTTTTTGGCTTCGACACGCTTTTGCTCCGGAACGTTGCCGGTAAGCAAAATGATTTGTAATTCAGGTTTCTTTTCCTTAAACAGTTTTAGCGCTTGAAAGCCGTCTATTGCCGGCATCATGAAATCCATTATGACGGCATCATAGGATTCCTTTTCAACCATCTTGAGCGCCTCCTCGGCCGAAGTCGCTGTCAAGACGTCCATTCCCCGAGTGCGCATGCGCTCGGCCATGATTTCTAAAAAATCTTTTTCGTCGTCGACGATTAAAACCTTTTCTGACATGCTGTCTTTCCTCTGGAATCAGTCATCTTCCAAAACAGATCTGGGAGAGGAGACAATGTCGCTGACCTTTGCAGCCCGTATGCGCTCCTCGTGTTCGGCTTTTCGAGCCTGGGCTTTTTTAATCTTGGTGTCCAGGTCTTCTGTATTACAGGGTTTTATGAGGAAATCAAAAGCGCCGAGTCTCATGCCTTCAATTGCGGCTTCTACGGTACCGTGTCCGGTTAGCATGATGACCTCCGTCAAGGGCTTCAATTTTTTTATTTCACGTAGAACCTCGATTCCGTCAACCCCCGGCATGGCCACATCAAGGATAACCACGTCATAATTGTAGTGCTTGATCTTCTCGAGGGCATCATCTCCGCTTAAGGATGTGGTAATATCGTAGTCGCGAAGGGCCAGTCGTTCAGATAGAGCCTGAACAAACTCTTCTTCGTCATCAACCAGTAATACGCGTATTTTCATGTTTCGTCCTCCTTATGAGAAATATTTTATATATTCTTCCTTTTGAGTTAAAGGGAAAAAATCATGTTTATTAATCCCTGTCAATGTCTGCGGCAAGATTGACAAAAAATTCGTTATTCTCGGCGCTAACCACCAATTCAGCCCTGAGCAGGTTGAGAAGATTCCTCTCGCGCTCAGCCGGAAATGCATCCAAGGTTGCCTTGGCCAGGCCTTCAAGTCGTCTAAATCGGATCTGGGCCCCGGTCTCTGTTTTTTGGGTGGCAAGTTCGACAATTTTCTCATCACCGGCTGCGTCCATCGCAAAATCCAGGCACAACCAGATAAAATTCATCAAAAGGAACGGGGACGTCCTGATCTTCACCGGGCTTTCCTCCAGTTTCGGCTCCAGCGTGACGCCCCGCATGGACGCAAATCTATTTGATAAAACGACTAACAGTTCCAGGGTGTCATTTAAATCGACACTTCCAAGAGATTCGTCCGCACTGTGAGCGAAGCGATTCATATTTTTTACAATGGTGTCGGCCCTGCCAATCTGTTTCATAACCGTCTGGGATAACGTCTTCAGCCGTTCAGGTTCGATCGATCTGCCCCGCTCTGCCATCAGGGTTATGTCCTCTAAAAGCCCGGCATTTTCATTGATGATGGCCAGTACGTTTTTAATTTCGTGGGATATTGAAGCCGTCATTTTTCCAAAAAATTGGAAACCGGTCTCAGCGACAGTGTCCAAGTTATCACGCATGGTCTAACTCCGTTTGATCATCTTTTATCGTGTATTGGCCTGATCCTTTTGTTTCGTTTCGGTCACCTTAAGGGGCAATTCGATGGTGAAGCGGGTTCCTTTGCCGATTTGGCTTTCAACGCTGATGATGCCCCCGATTTCCTGAACCAGCGCATAGGTGACCGAAAGGCCGATTCCTGTGCGACTTTCACCGGGTTTTGAGAAAACAAAGGGCTCAAAAACGTGCTTCAGATCTGCCTCCGGTATGCCGGGGCCATTATTGGAGAAAACAATCGAGACGGTTTTCGCATCTTCGCGCCGGGCGCTAATCTCGAGATGACCGCCATCTTTCATGTTATTAATGGCGTTATTAAACAGATTGAAAAAAATTTGCTCCAATTTGCCACGATCACTCTCAAATGGCGGAATGTTTTCCGATACCTTCACCTCCACTGAAATCGATCTGAAATCTGTCTCTTTGGTTAGAACCCTTTTGACTTCATCGATGACCTCTCGTAAATTGATGGTCTGAATGCTCAGATTGAGATGGCGCGCAAAGTCCAACAGGCCCCGGGTGACCTCCGCGCAGCGCTTGACCGTGGAAATTACCGAATTCACCAGATCAATGAGTTTGGGATCTCTGGCGTAGGTTTCAGTCAAAGTGAATATGTCTTTGATATGCCCGGCCTTTTCGTTAATGATGGCCAGCGGGTTGTTGATTTCATGGGCCACGCCGGAAGCCAGGCGCCCCAGGGAGACCATTTTGTTGGTGTATTCCACCTGATGCAGCGTATCGACTCTTTCCTGGTCGGCATCGTGAATCTGATTGACCAGGTGGGTGGCGACAGCGAGGGTAACCAGCAGAATCATCATGACGCTCATTGCCAATATTCCCGTAAATGCCCAGCCCGTTTTATACCAGGGTTGAATGATTTCGTCCTCCTGTTTGATCATCATTAGAATGTATGGAGTTTCAGGTAAATAGGCATAACCGATGAAGATTCGTTCCTGGTTGGCATTCGTGCTCTCGATCACTTGCGCTTTTGGAGAATATTCGGGTACTGCCAGCGGTATCTTATTCAAGATCGGACCAAAGTGACGCGAAGGGGTCTGCAACACCCCTTTGTGATTAATGATAAAAAGATCCCCCTTTGGGCCCTCATCAATTTTGGTGATGGATTCCCTGAGCTGCTCCGGTTTGAGAGCCGCCCGCAGCACGAAAAATGAGCCGTCCGGCAAGCTGCGTTTGACGGCAAAATCAAGGTGGGGCTCGTTGCGATATCCCGTTACCAGTTCACTAATGTAGGCGCCGTGATTTAAGACCTCACGGAACCAGGGCTGCCGGCTGTAATCCAGATTTTTCAGTGGATGGGAACCGATATGGTTTATCTGTTTCCCGTTGCCGTCGATGACCCCGAGATCCATGAATCCCCCGAAGCGTTTATTGAGGTTATCCAAAATATCGGCAAGCCTTGCGGCATTTTTCAATGTTTCCAGAGTATGATCATGGGCAACAAAATCCAAAACCGATCTGCGTTCCGTCAGAAACAAAGAGACAGATTGCCGGGAATTCGAAATCAGCTGAGATATGCTTTGCACGAAGTCCGTTTCGATGGTTTCCATGGTAAGCCGATAACCGGCCAGCGCCCAGATGATCAAAGGCACGAGAGCAACGGTGGCGATAACCAGAATCGCCCTTTTCCAGATTCGCGGGAAGTCGAAATGGTGTTTATACGGTCCGGCAATGACATCTTCGTGATCCCAAAAGTGGGGTTTTAGTTTTTCAAGTATCGACATGGTTTCGTATCTCGAAATTAGTATATTCTATTAAAATTATATAATTTTCTTAATTATGGGCCATCAAGCTTATGGAATGTTGGAAAAATGGAATAATGGAAAAATGGTTTAAAATCCGAAATCCAGCATCCAAAATCCGCAATCGAATGCTCCATTCCGCATTCCGAATTCAAGAATTCCTCAATTCCTCAATCCCTGATTTCCTCAATCCCTTAATCTTTCCTCCCTTTTTTCTGCCGAATTTTTTCATTGGCTTTCTGGATTGTTTCGCTGAGCACATTGATGTCCAAAGGCTTCTGTAAATAAGCAAACGCCCCGAGCTTCATGCACAATTCTCGATCAGCTTCATGGCCGTGCCCGGTGAGAATAATCACTTCGATTTCCGGACGCGTTTCTTTGACTTTGCGTAAAACCTCCAGTCCGTCAATGCCGGGCATTTTAAGATCTACGATCATTACATCCGGTTCATCCTCTTTGATCAAATTGAGGGCTGACTCTCCGTCGTATGCCACTGCAGGGCCCATATCCCGCAGGATGAGTCGTTCGGACAGGGTTTGGACGAATTCGCGCTCGTCGTCAACAAGTAACACCCTGGAAGGCATTTCAAAATCGTGCTTGCGATAAATATCCGATTTGTGAAAGCCCTTGCCGATTTTTGTTTCCACCGAGGTGACCCCGGGAACCTGCTCTGCGATGGCTTTGAGTTCATCCTTCAGGCGGCCCAGCATGAGCACATGTTTATTGATGGTCAAAGTGATATCCCCGTTTTTGGCGCTGACCTCCACATGATGGCCCTCCCGGGCCAGGGCCACCTCCGTTGCAGCTGCCAGACGGAAGTCAGCCAGGGCCTTTCGCGAACTTTTCGTTGGTTTGACCACGTCTTTGGCGGCATTGTCCACAATGAGTGCTGCCGCAACCGCCGGTGTCATTTTATCAGCCGGAATGACGATGTCGTATAGGTTCGCATCCCAGGGGTCGCTTTGATTAAAGAGCTGGTTGATCCAGACCGAGCAATCTTCCTCGCGCTGCTGAACCAGCTTAGCGGCATCTTTTTCTGACTGCCCCAGCTTCTCGGAAGCGGCTTTAATTCGATGCTTCAGACTTGCAATCAAACATACCCGCAGGGTGTGACTGACGGCTTCAGGGATCAGCTGGCCGGAAAAACAGGTAACCAGGGTATTATCATCGGGAATCATATCGGCAACGGCAAGTTTGAGAAACGCAATGGAACGTTCCTTCTCATTGGTGAATTTATTGAACACCGATGTCCTGGCTGAAAAGGCCCGCGCGATTTTGCCTTCTTCCATTCCCGATAGCCGGCTGGCCTCGGCAACGACGTCGTTATCGTTAATCAACCTATATCCGGTGTGCGAAATTACTTCTTCGATAATGGGATTTTCCTCGCAGAAGCTGCCGCTAAATATGGTGATGATAGACATTTCATCCTCCATTGAAAAGCCTTTGCAAAAACCTTGTTTATTTTAACACCGAAAACCCTGTTCTTTGGACCAGGACCCTCTACTTGCCTGGCTGGCCAATCCGACATACGGTTCGTAACGGGCAATTCTTTTCATCTTCGCCACTGTGCGTTAGCGGATGAATAGCGCTGATAGCCGCTTCAATGGTCGGATAGATATGATCATCGCCGATTTTTGCGATCAAATGCGTTTGGGTCAGCACCTTCATGACGGAGCGGTTCACCGCGCTGAAAGAAATATCAATTCCGGCGCTTCTGACCCGGTCCACGGTTAAAGATAAAGCCTCTTCACCGGATGCGTCAATATCATTAATGCTGCCGGCAGAGATAATGATATGTTTCAGTCCTTTTTTCGTACGCCGTCGATTTCTGATCTGGTCTTCCAGGTAACTGGCATTTGCGAAGAAAAGCGGACCATCGAAGCGGACCACATCAATATACTTGCACTCCTCCAGGCCGCTGGCAACGGCATCGTGCAGCGCCCGGTCAACATCCAGAGATAGATCGACAACTTTGGGGCGCATGTTCTTGTAAAGAAAAACAAGGATGGAAAGGCCCACGCCCACGACAATGCCCCGGTCCAGGTGAGGGGCAAATACGAGGGTGCAGACAAAGGTAATGATGGATATCGCGCCGTCATGCCACTGCGCCTGCCAGGCGTGAACGAACCCCCTGATATTAATCAACCCCACAACCGCCATCATGATAATTGCCGCCAGCACGGATTGGGGTAGATGGTAGAAAAGCGGCGTCAGAAACAAAAGTACGATCACCACCGTCAGGCTGGTGAAAACGCTGGACAAACCGGAAATAGCTCCCGATTGCAGGTTAACGGCCGATCTGGAAAATGATCCCGATATGGGGTAACTCTTGGCCACAGCGCCGCACATATTGGCCAATCCCTGACCGATGAGTTCCCGGTTGGGATCGAGTCTTTGACCGGTCTTGGCGGCCATAGCCTTGGCAATCGAGACAGCCTCCATAAACCCCAGAAGTGAAATGATCACCGCAAAGGGCAGAAGGTGTCCAATGGTATGATAATCAATTTCAGGTAAGGATAATGCGGGCAGTCCACGGGGAACCTTGCCGACCACCTCACCACCGGCTGTCAGATGCAGACGATGGGTGAGTAGCGGAGCATTGCCTATCTCCATCTGCCAGGCACGCCCGTCGGTTTCGGCGTTTTGCGGGATTTCACCGGCCGGATAGAACTTGGAGTTAGTGGCAGTCTGTTTGACCCCATAAAAAAGCAGGTTGCGCAGTTTTATGCGATAGTTTTGAGCTTGGTCTTTATACTGCTCGATCTGGATGCTGATATGTTCCACTGCATATTTTTTATCTAACACCTCATATGGTCCCTGCAATCGCTCGGTTGCTCTAAGATCCCTGATCAAAACAGCGCGCTTCTCAGTAAGTCCCCTTACAGAAGAGACAGCCTGGTTAAATTTTGCGATTTTCCGGCTTACTTCAACCGAACTGATGTCGGCTATATTCACAACCGCCCGCTGCTCAAATCCAAGGGCCCAGGAAAGGACGGTGGTAACCACTACTGCCACCAGGACATTTGGTATCCTGGGGGAAATGCGTTTTAAGCCATACATAATAGCGAAGGCCAGTGATGCCATCAACAGCGTTGGCCAGTGTGTGTGATGCCAGGCCGCTATCATCGTATTGTAGATCGTTTCATAATGTTGCGGGGCCTTGTCCACATGAACGCCGAATAATTTTGGCAGCTGCGATGTGGCAATGATCAGCGCTGCAGCATTGCTAAATCCGTTCACCACTGGATGGGAGATAAAATTGACGACCAGTCCCAGCCTCAACAGCCCAAGGCTAAACTGGAAAGCTCCGACCAGCAGTGCCAGCAAAATGGCATAAGCGATGTATTCCTGACTGCCGGATGTGGCCAGCGGCTCCAGAGATGTTGAAGTTAACAGCGAAACCACCGCCACAGGACCGGTGGCCAGCTGGCGGCTGGAGCCAAACAAAGAAGCGACGATCGGGGGCAGAAAGGATGCATACAGTCCGTAATACGGCGGTAGCCCAGCCAGTTCGGCGTAGGCCATCGATTGGGGAATGAGTACCAAGGCAACCGTTATTCCGGCGATGATATCAGCTCTCAGGTCTTTGGCGACGTATCTTTTGGGCCAATCAAAAAATGACAAAAATCTGTTCATTAAGAAAATATTTGTTAATGAGTTCAACTGTTCTTCAGCATTCTGCGGCAAGATTCAATAACTTCATCGTAAAGCGCACCGGCATCATAAAGGTTATACGTATTGAACCGTACCAGACCGTCTACCATAGAATAAATAATTAAAGCCAACTTTCTGGCAGGCCTATTCCCAATGGAGCCGTCCTTTTGACCTTGTGTAATGGCCTGCTCGAACATATCCAGAAAGCATTCGTAAATGGCTTCCAGATGTTGCCTGCATACCGGATTTACCCGGGCGAGTTCGTACGGATAGTGACGGTGCAACAGACGAATGTGGTCTTCCATTTTTACGGCTCGATTCAGATAAAATGAAATGGCACCTTCCACCATCTCGAGACCGTTTTCAAACCGGCTCTCTTCCAGGTAACGATTGAAATCGTGGATGATCGTTTCTTTGACGTTTTTCAGTATCGAAACAAAAAGTTCTTCTTTGGTTTTGAAGTGATAAAAAATAGTGCCGCCGGCTGAACCGGTTGCCCTTGCCAGCTCGGCCATGGAGGTATCTTTATACCCCTTTTGCGAAAAAAGCCTGGTGGCGTTTAAAAAAATTGCCTGTTTCTTAGACATATCAATTTTTACCAATGATTAGCTGACTGATCACTCAGTCAGTTTTAATATTAAAATCCATTTTGGTCAAGCAATACTTATTCGCAGACAGACACTTTTTTCTGAGTTTCGGAATCTTTCCGCAATTTTATGCGGTCGATTATTCTATAATGCTGGTGAAAATGTTATAAAATTGGTAATATGTTCAAGTTAATGCCAAATCGATAAATTCAGGCAATGAAGTCCAATGGACGCCGTCAACCAGTGTTTGACACCATTAAAAGAATATTTACCTTTACACAGTATGACTGCATTGATGAGATTTTATAACGAATTGAGAAAATAAGATTTCACTTGAAAAATCCGACGTCGAGGAAAGAAAAATATTCATGAGAGACCCGATGGAATCCACTTTACCTGAAAAAGCCAGGCTTTTAGAGCAATTGAAAAAAGGCAAATTCAATATTCCCGATTTTATCTTTGTGTCTGCATCCAATTTTAAAGATGAAAATTTTGAGGAACTCGAGCACTTTTTAGATCGTCATCGTGAAAGCTTCAAAGTCATTACCCGAAGTGCGCATCCAAAAGAGGAATTCTTTAAGGGTGGAACCTTTGACTCTCTGGAAACCTATGCAGATTTGAGCGGCATTAAATATGCTAGAAAAAAAATTATTAATTTGGCGATGACGGCAAAACAGCTTACCATAAAACGACAGCAAAAATTCAATGATGCCCCTGAAATTGACTTTGAGAACATGGGGGTCATTGTAATGCCTTTTATCAGTGGCACCAGCGTAATGGCCAAGATGATTGGGGACCATTGGGAATTCGGTTATTGTCGGGACAAGACGCACAAAGTTCAGCGTGAGCCCTACATCACCAAAACGCCCCATGACATAAGATTAATTGAGTTATCTGAAAAAATACAGGAAAATTTAGGACACCGGTGTGAAATCGAATTTGTGGTTTCGGAAGAAGGACAGATCCATGTTGTCCAGGCCAAAGATATCTCCCATATTGAAACGCTTGACCAGAAGCAAAGCGACAGGACAATTCAGCTGGATGGGGTGCGCAGAATTAGAAAGAACCATAATTATCGTGAACGACCGGTTTACCTGATGGACAACAGAGCCTTTTACTTAAGAATTATCGGGATGTGTGAAAATATTGTATTGGGTTCCGAAGGTCCAAAGCCGACGATCGAAGATGTCCTTGACATCATTAGGGTGTATCAATCTGAACTTGAAGAATTTGCTATGGGGAATCAACGCTTTGCAGTGCTGGGGTTGTCGATTCAAGAACCGGAAGAACTTTTCCAGATTGCCAACCATTATCTGGAAGACTTCCCCGATTTACAGCAACAGCTTTCCAAAGCGCTTCACGATAACCTCTATAAAATTGATTATTTCTTATCGGAGGCCGATACGCTGATTGCCAAGGACAAATTCAGGGTGAATCTTTGCGGTCATGATGCCTATGGGATCGATACGGTTCGTAATCCAATGTGGTCTGCATACTGGCACATGGATAAACACGATAAAATGGTCAGGGAATTCAATAGATTGGGGTTTAAGACCGGGGATACCGTAGGGATTGAAATTGATTCGGATGAAAAACCGAATGTTTACCGGCTGTAGAAGGTTTAGGGTTCAGGATTCAAAGGTTCAGAGTTCAGCCCAGCCTCTGGCTGCCGCAGCCGCCAGTTTCATCGAAAAAGAAACCAATGAGCGTCGAACATCGAACTTCCAACGTCCAACATCGAATAATGTATTCTGTCCATTTAAAAAAAATATTATGCCAGGCAAAGCTATCCATCGAAATTCTACTCGGAGGAGTTTGTCAAAGGCTTTGACTGCTATAAATGGTTAAAGCCTAGCGCCATCAGTATTGGGCGTTCGATGTTGAATATTCGATCCGCCAAGGCGGACAAGTGCTTGCTCGCCTCCGGCGAGTTCGACGTTCAATTTTTTAATTTACCGGCCAATCGGAGTTTCACGCGAGGGTTCTTCGCTACTTTGTAGCCCCAGAACCCAGAACCCAGAACCCAGAACCTCTGAACCTTTACCTATCCGGTTGTTTCAAAACCGCTTCTTTGAGATAGCGGAAAACATCCGCTCCTTCGATATCCGCTTTTTCATTGCCCGTGGCAACTTGCCGGACATAATCTAATTCTTTTTTATCAAAACTGCTCACCGGTGTTTCTATCAGCTTTAAACTATTGTCGATCAGGCTGAATATGGCCATGGGACCGTAAAGGACTTCTCCGGCTGCTTTTTCGGTCATGGCGCCAGAAATCTCATGGTGGCGGATTCTGAACGCCTTTGGCGCTGGTCGATATCCCAGCAGCTCGGCAAACAGTGCCAGACTCTCCGTGACACCTTCTGCATATTTATTTTTCAGGCAAGCCGCACCGTCTCGTGAAATCTCCTCAAGGTCGGCCTCATTGTACGACAGATCCAGCAAATCAATACACCCTTTCTGGATGGCTTTCACCGACGCGTCTTTGATGCTGATTTTGACATCCGAATCTCTTAAGATTTTAATGGCATTTCGGATGCTCACCATCTCTTTAATATAAGGACTTTTTCGCAGAACGACATCTTCGATCGTGGTCATGTAAATCGGCAGCTCGTTGTCCAGGACCAGAATTTTTTTGCGTTCGTCCTCGCTGTCAGCCACATACAGGTCCAGGTCTCTCTTTTTTAGATAGGTATAAATGCTCATGTCCAAAAGCTTGCGCATGGCATCTTTATCGATGCGCATACCGCTGCCCGGTGGACCCCAGGAAGAAATGACCGTTTGGGCCAGCACATCGATCCGGATTTTTTTTAGCAGGTTATCTTTGAAGGACATTTTCTTTTCCTAATTTAAGTCTTCAAGGTTGGAGGTTCCCGCCTTCGTCGCGGCATGCAGGGTTCAGGGTTTCTCGAATGCGGAATTCGGAATGCGGAATGCGGAAATAAAGTTTCTGGTTTCTGGCTCCTGGTCACTTGTGGAACGTCATAGAAATCCGTTCTTAGCCAGCTGCAAATGACCAGAGACCAGTGACAATAATCTTCTTTTTTTACCCTGTGCCCTATGCACCATGCCCTATGCCAATACAATCCGCAATCGAGTAATTCCGCATTCTCGAACGAACCTATCACAGAGCCGCATGCAAGTAAACAATGCCATATAAAATATCAAGATATCAACATCTTAAATCAATGCTCACTTGACCCGGTCATTTTATTCAGGTATAGGGATGCTTTGTTTCGTAACGCTTTGTGAAACACAAATCAAGAAACGCTAAACTTTAAAACCGCAACCCCTGACAGGATACTGAATATGTGCGAAGAAATATTACCGAATTTGTTTCGAATCAAAATCCCATTGCCGAAAAGCCCTTTAAAATATCTAAATTCCTATGTGATCAGGGACGCCCAAAAAAATCTAATTATAGACACCGGTTTAAATCGCAAAGAGTGTCTGGAGGCCATGCAAAACGGTCTGCAACAATTAGGTGTCGATTTAAGGCAATCTGATATTTTTATCACCCATCTGCATGCCGATCATTTCGGGCTGGTTTCAAAACTGGCCTCGGATTCAAGCTATATCCTTTTCAGCCGGCCGGAAAAGGAGTTGATGGAATCCTGGGAAGGTTTCGACGCCATGATTGCCTATGCCGCTAAGAATGGTTTTCCGAAAAATCAGCTCAAAGCAGCGCTCAGTAAGCATCCCGGAGCCAGGTACGGTACGGATTGGATACCGGACCTAAAGACCCTGGAAGACGGTGATGCCATTAGCGTTGGTGATTATCGGTTCAGGTGTATAGAAACTCCCGGCCATACCATGGGCCATATCTGTCTTTATGAGCCAACCCAAAAACTTCTGGTAGCCGGAGATCATATTTTAATCGACATCACTCCCAATATCCAATGCTGGTCCGATTTGCATAATCCGTTAAAACATTATCTGGCCAGCCTGGATAAGGTCTTCAAATTGGAGATTGACCTGGTACTGCCCGGTCACCGGCGCCTGATAGATGATCATCGCGCACGAATCAATGAACTCAAAGAGCACCATAGAAATCGTTTGAATGAAGTTCTTGATATACTCAATGCCGGTTCGCAGCATGCGTTTCAAATTGCTTCTCAAATGACCTGGGACCTTGCGGCCAAAAGCTGGGATCATTTTCCGGTGGCCCAGAAATGGTTTGCCACCGGCGAAGCCATTGCGCATTTGAGATATCTCGAAGAAGAAGGGAAGGTTAAGCGAAAATCGGAGGGCGAGTTAACCATGTTTTGTTTGGCCAATCAATGAGGATTAGGTTTCAGGTGTCAGGTGTCAGAAAACAGAAGTCAGAAAACAGAGGACAGAAGATTTAGGGATTTAGGGATTGAGGAATTAAGGGATTAAGGGATTATTCGATTGCGGATTGCGGATTTCGGATTGAAAGTCAAAATGGCGTTTGGTGTTTCGTGTTTGGTTTCTAATTTTCCGCATTCTGCATTCCAACTTCCGAATTCGAAAGACCCCATGCCCCATGCCTTAAACCCTGACACCTGACACCTGACACCTGAAACCCCAAAAATATCCATTTGGTTCTGATGATTAGAGATATTAAAGACAGCCCTTTATACCCCATTGTAAACCCCCGCAGCGTTGCCTTTTTCGGGGCTTCGAATCGATTCACCACCTTTGGAACCAACCTGCTGAGTTCGCTAATCAGCATGGGATTTGAGGGCGGCATTTACCCGATTCATACCAAAGAGAAGCAGGTTCAGAATCGGGCGGCATTTAAAAGTGTGCTGGATTTGCCGGAAGTTCCCGATGTAGCCGTGATGGTGTTGCCCACCCAGGTCGTGCCCGAGGCTCTGGAGGCGTGTGGCCGCAAAGGCATTCGGCACATCATCGTGGTTTCCGGCGGCTTTAAAGAGGTCGGCCAGGAAGGAATCCGCCAAGAAGAAAGACTGACTCAGCTGGCCCGCCAATATGACATTCGATTCCTGGGACCCAACTGCATCGGTGTCGCCAACCCGCATCACAACTATAATGTCACGTTTTTACCCTATGTAGGCCGGCCGGGATTTATCGGCATGGCTTCCCAGAGTGGAAGCTTTATTACCCAGATGTTTGAATATCTGGCGTCTTTTGGCTTTGGTTTTTCCGCGGGTATCAGCGTGGGCAACGAGGCCAACATCGACATCGTGGATGCCATGGAGTACCTGGCAGCCTGCCCGAACACCAAGATTATCGCCCTTTACATTGAAGCCATCCGGCGGGGCAGGGCGTTCATTGAAGCTGCACGCAGCATTGTCCCTCATAAACCGATTGTGGCTTTTTATGTGGGGGGGTCGGAGACCGGCAAACGTGCAGGTTTTTCCCATACCGGAGCCCTGGCCGGACCTGATAAACTCTATGATGGGCTGTTTCAACAGAGCGGTGTCATTCGCGCCAGTTCTATCAACGAGTTGTATGATTTTTGCTGGGTTCTGGGAAGCTGTCCGCTACCTGAAGGAAACCGGGTAATTATTCAAACCCAATCCGGCGGTCCCGGAGCCGCCGCTGCCGATGCCTGCGGGCGGGCGGGCCTGGATTTGCCCACATTTTCACCGCAGACCTTAGAAAAATTGGCCCCTTTTGTACCGCATACCGGAAGCGTCAATAATCCGGTGGATTTGACCTTTACCAAAGACCCGCTGGAATACTTCGACGGCATTCCCCAGGTACTTTTGGATGAGCCCAATGCAGATTTGCTGATGATTTACATCCTGACACCTGAAAGTGCGGTCATACGAGCCCTGGAGGCCATGGCGGTTTCAAAAGACCAAATTCCAAAATTGGTCGAATCGCATTTCGATGATCAAGCCGAGGCCCTTTCCGCATTGAAGAAAAAGTATGCCAGGCCAATTGTTGGATTCTCGTTTCACAACCGCGAACATCCCATGTTAAAAAAGCTTCGAGCATTCGCTATTCCGATATTACCCTCACCTAACCGGGCGGCCAAAGCGATGGCTGCCCTGGTGAAGTATTCTCGCTTTAAAAAAATATTGAAAGATGACATCATTGCTGCAAATTCATAATCGAATTATCGGATATGCCGACCGCCGATGAAAGGAGTCTGCTCTATGCAAACTGCCAATACCATCGCCTTTCAATCCCCGCAGTTTACACTGCTTTCCGAAAGCCAGCTTGAAAGCCTTCATCTGGCCGCTTTAGAAGCGTTGCGCCGCACGGGAGTGCGCTTTTTTCACCGGGAGGCCCTGGACATGCTCAAAAGGGCCGGTGCCTTCATCTCTGACGATAATCTGGTGAAATTTCCTTCCAGCCTGGTGGAGGCTGCGCTGGCATCTGTGCCCCCGCGGGTGGTGATGTGTGACCGCAACGGTGAGCCGGCCATGTATCTGGAAGCGTCAAAGACCTATTTCGGTCCGGGGTCGGACACGCTCAATTTTTTGGACCCGTTCACCGGTGAGCACCGACCGTACACCCAGGAAGACATCATCAACGGGTACCGACTTTGCGATGCCTTGCCAAATATCCATTTTGTGATGTCCATTGGTATACCGGCCGATGTGAACTCACTGATGGCTTACGATGTCCAGATGGCCCTCATGCTGGAGCACACCACCAAACCGATTGTGTTTGTCACCAACGACAAGCAAAGCTGTCAGCGTGCCATTGACATGGCCGCGGCCGTTGCCGGAGACCATGAAGGCCTCAGGGAGCAGCGGCACATTTTACTTTACGCCGAGCCGAGCTCACCGCTTCAGCAATCAGAAACTGCGGTGGACAAGCTTCTGTTAATGGCCGCAAACGAATTACCGATTGTGCATGCCCCGGCACCGCTGATGGGGGGCACCGGACCCATCACCATGGCATCCGGGTTGACCCTGGCGCTGTCCGAGATCCTCAGCAGCATCGCGGTGCATCAGCTGAAAAACGAAGGGGCACCGTTTGTCTTTGGATCCGGAGTCCACCATCTGGAGATGGGTGCATCCCAAATTTGTTACGCATCCCCGGAGTTTCAATTGACCAAAGCGGCCATTGCCCAGCTGGGGCGCTGGTATGGGATTCCCACCTGGGGGTATGCGGGATGTTCGGACGCCAAAGTCATGGATGAACAGGCTGCCCTGGAAACCATGCTGTCGGTGTTGATGGCAAAATTCAGTGGCGCCAATCTGATCCACGATGTAGGCTATGTTGAAAGCGGTCTGGCGACCTCCTATGAGATGATCGTGTTGACCGACGAACTTGTGGCCCTCAGCGATAACCTTATGAAAGGCATTGAGATAAATACAGACACATTGCTATTGGACGAGATCCATAAGGTGGGCCCGGGTGGTGAATTTCTCACGTCTCAAGAGACGCTCAATCGGTTCCGGCAATATTGGTATCCCGGTCTGCTGGATCGTCAGACCCGGGAAGCGTGGCTCGAAGATGGCGGGACCACCCTGGGCCAGCGGCTGAATCAACGGGTTAAGGCAATTATCGACGACCATCAGGTGTCGCCGCTGGATCCGTCAGCCAAAGCAAAGCTGGACGAAATCCTGGCTCTGGCTGCCAGGCAGGTTGCATCAGCATAATTTCACATTCGTTGACACGGCAGGGCTTGCATTGCCCTGCCTTTTTCATTGAAAAGTACCCTCCCTTTAAATCAAAATCGCCTTATTATTAACTGCCGGCTGAGTTTGGCGGTGGATTTTTCGCTTATTCTTGACAAAAATTTCATAACCCTTTACTGGAAATTTAAAAGCATTGTTTTTTACCGGCATCGTCTCATGGATCCTCTTTAATTAATTATAAGCCAATGAAAGGAGGCAACAAAATGAAGGCAAACGAAACAGCAGTCGTTTTAATAGAATTTCAAAACGAATTTTGCAAAGAAGGGGGCAAACTTCATGACGGCGTAAAGGGTGAAATTGCCCGGCAGAATACGATTCCAAACGCCGTGAAACTGGCGGAGGGAGCCCGTAAAAAAGGAGCTTTGGTTATCCATTCTCCGTTTGTATTTAATGAAGAGTATTTCGAAGATCATCAAATGCAGGGCATTGTCAAAGCTGTGGCAGATGGTGGTGCTTTTCGTGAAGGAACCTGGGGAACTGAGATTATTGACGAATTAAAACCGCAGGAAGGAGATAAAGTTGTCAGCGGCAAGTGCACCTTATGTGGTTTTAACAATACCGATCTGGAAAGTCTATTAAAAGAAGCCAATATCAGGAACGTGGTCATTGGCGGTTTTTTGACTAATTTTTGTGTTGAGAGCACTGCTCGCTCAGCTTATGACAGGGGTTATGGCGTGACGATCATGAAGGATGCCACTGCTGCCAACTCAGAGGAAGAACAAAATCACGCTGAAGCGAAAATTTTCCCTCTGCTGGGGCAGACACTTTCTGTCGATCAATTCCTTGAACAGCTGGAAGAATAGAGATAAAAAATTCTCACTGGAAAACAGCATAATGGCCGGAGTAAAGCATATTGGTTTTGCTCCGGTTTTTTTACGAAATTCACAAATCAATTTCGAAAACTGAAAAGTGGGAATTACCAGATGAAATCTATAAGAAACTAGACGAGTGTAGGAATTGTGGAAGCAGGCACGGTTTATAAAATTTTAGGCA
>JASFPE010000040.1:0-19809 GCA_050116155.1 Desulfobacterales bacterium | reverse complement strand
AAAGTATTTGAGATGTTCATTAGCGGTCGTGGCGATGGGAAAGAAGATGCCCTAATATCAGGACTGTCGGACGAAACATTTACGCCCGTTAAGATCGGAAGAGGATTGATATATTCCAGTGCATTTCAAAAATGCCTGATCCTTGGCAAGAAAATTTTTAAACACGATTTTCCACCATTTATGGTTTATCATCAAGAAAAGGAAGAAGAGCAGGTCACCGTAAAAGATAAAATTGAATTGTTGGATATTTTCATGCGAGATGCGAAAAAAGGGATGAATATCCAGCGTTACAAGGGTCTTGGCGAAATGAATCCGGAACAGTTGTGGGAAACCACCATGAACCCGGAGAAAAGAATGCTGCTTCAGGTAAAAGTTGAAGACATGATGGAAACAGATGAGATCTTTACCATATTGATGGGCGAAGAAGTCGAACCCCGCAAAGAATTTATCCAGAGTAATGCTTTGGAAGTCAGTACCCTGGTTATTTAAGCGTTTCACGTTACGGGTTGCGTGTTTCGCGATGCGCGATAATAAAGCGTGCAATTCGTAACCCGCACCGCGTAGCCCGGAACCCGTTCCCCGCAACGCCCTTATCAACTAACGAATAAACCCATTAACCAATAAACCATTCAACCAAGCTAGGACAATGAACATTCACCAGATAAATGCGCGCGATTTACCGGACCTGTGGTTTCAGGCGGTTCACGATATCCTTGATCATGGAAATCGATTCGTCATTGACCGTGGTTCTTATGCCGGACAGACCCGGCTGGAATATGATTTTTTTATGGGATACGTAAAATTTCCCGGTACCCAACCGTTGATACCGGACGTTCCACCGTCGTGTGGTATTCCCAACCCGGTTGAGCATGACTACATCTATGGCGGTCCTGGTTATGATAGAGCCTATATCGAGTATTTGATGTCGGCTCGCAAAGAGCCGGGGGAATCCTATACTTACGGAGAACGTCTCACCAGAGTGCCGTTGACCGGTGATAAATTGGCCTGGTGGGAAGAAGGAAATGATGAAATTATTGACAAACGCGAGGTCGATGGAAATCTGGTTTTTGAAGAAGATGGCCAGTTTTATCTAAATCAGATCGAGTGGGTCATCGACACCTATAAAAAATTCGGTCATCGCAATAACCAGTTGGTTTTACAGGTCGCCCATCCGTCTGATTTAACGCTACTGGATCCACCCTGTCTTCGATCCATCGATACCCGGATCCAGAATGATAGCCTTCATTTTTTCGTCTATTTTCGGTCCTGGGATCTGTGGAACGGATTTCCGGCCAACCTTGCCGCCATTCAGAATCTCAAGGAGTATATGGCCGCCGAGCTCGATGTTAAGGACGGAGAGATGATTGTTGAAAGCAAAGGCCTGCATCTGTACGGCTATGCAGAAGATCTCGCCAAGCTAAGATGTTTAAAGACCTGATTTATTTTGGTTGAAACGAAGAGACGAATAGATCTAACACCTTGTCACGCTCAAGCGGACTGGGAGATGATAAAGAAAAAAATGAAATTCATTAATTAAAGGCGAATTAAATTATTGACATAATTAAATAGAGAATGTATCAGTTTAAAAATCGTGAGCGCAAGGAAGTATGGAAAGGCTGGAATAACCCCCCGGCGCCTTACGGTCGTCGGCTTCCTTGCGCTCATTTATTTTTTATCGCAAATTAAAAATTTTGTCAAGTTTATCAAATAAATAGACTGGCGTTCGCTTCAAATTCAGCGCATTCTAAATGAACTGGTCGGGCTAGAATTCAATGCTGCTCGGTGTTCTCGGAAAAGGAATCACATCACGGATATTACTGATGCCGGTGATTAGCATGACCAACCGTTCGAATCCTAATCCAAAGCCGCTGTGAGGCACACTGCCGAAGCGACGAGCATCCAGATACCACCAGTAAGGGGCTTTATCCATCCCCAGCTCTTCCATGCGCGTTTCTAGAACCTCAAGGCGTTCTTCACGTTGGCTGCCGCCAATAATCTCGCCGATGTTGGGAACCAGCACATCCATTGCAGCGACAGTTTGCTGGTCATCATTAACTCGCATGTAAAACGGCTTAATGGTTTTGGGATAATCGTATACGATTACCGGCTGTTTGAAATATTGTTCGGTCAGATAACGCTCATGTTCGGTCTGCAGGTCGCTACCGAAGGTAACGTCGTATTCGAACCTCTGACCGGATTTTTTCAAAATTACGATGGCCTCTCGATATGGCAATCGGATATAGTCTGATGTTGCCGTGTTTTCTAAGGTCGACATGAGATTTTTATCCACCCATTTTGCAAAGAGCTCGAGGTCCTCCGCGCATTCATCCATGGCATAGGCGGTTAAATATTTTACGAGCTCTTCTCCGAGATCCATGTTGCCGTTGTTGTCGCAGAATGCCATCTCTGGCTCAATCATCCAGAACTCGGCCGCATGTCGGCGAGTGTTTGAGTTTTCAGCCCGAAAAGTCGGTCCAAAGGTATATACATCTCCGAGACTCAGGCAAAACATCTCTGCCGCAAGCTGTCCGGACACAGTCAAATTGGCTTCCTTGCCGAAGAAGTCCTGTTGAAAATCGGTCTTTCCCGCGGTTACGGGTAAATCGTTTAGATTCAAGGCCGTCACTGTAAATAGTTCACCGGCACCTTCACAATCGGACCCGGTAATTATGGGTGTGTGAATATAGCGAAATCCGCGCTCCTTAAAAAACTTGTGAATCGCATAAGATATTTCGGATCGGATGCGAAAGGCGGCTCCGTATTTATTTGTCCTGGGTCTCAGGTGAGCCATGGTTCGCAAATACTCATCACTGTGGCGCTTCTTCTGCAATGGATAGGATTCCGGAGCCAATTGAATTATTTCTATATTATCAGCTTGAATTTCCCATCTTTGCCCTCCGCCTTTGGATTCGACCAGTTTTCCACGAATAGCCACTGCAGATCCGGTGGTCAATTTTTTGACCTCTGAATAATTTTCCAGACCATCATCGGCTAATACCTGAATATTTTTCAGAGATGATCCGTCGTTGACTTCGATAAAAGAAAACCCCTTCGAATCCCTGCGGGTCCGGACCCATCCTTTGATCAAAATCTGATCGATTGGCGCGTCGGATTTTATTAGCCTGAAAATCTTGATTCGTTCCATGGAAAGGACCTCTTTTTCAAAGGTTCTGGGTTCAGGGTTCAAGGTTGTCTTACTGATGAATTCATTAAGTACGCGACATGCAATTGATTCTTTTTACTTGCATTTTTTCCTTCGCGGCTGGAAGCCGCTCCCACAGGCAAAGTAATGATCTGTCTTTCTGTGGGAGCGGCTTCCAGCCGCGAGAATTGTGTCAAGTGTCTTTTGTTTTCCTTAGTAACCTCTGAACCTCTGAACGCTGAACCCTGAATGATCACCAGATTTTTATCCAAGATTGACTGTAATGTAATAGCCTTGATCGCCGCGTTGCAGCAATAGGACTACGGAATTTTTTTGACGGTACTTGATGATGGCCTTTTTAAAGTCGTCGATGTCATTGATGGTATAGTCATCAATCTTGCGGATCACATCTCCCGGGCGAGCACCGATACGTGCCAGGTGCGAATTTCCGTCAACTTCTGAAATTATTACACCGTTGCGTGCCGTTGTCTGATTATACAATCGATTTTTGGCTGTAAGATTTTCAACTTTTATTCCCAATAAGCGCCAGGCCAGATCATCGGCCAATTCGATGGGAAACACCTTTGTTTTGACAGAGACCGTCTGGGATTTCCCATTTCTCCATATTTTTGTATTCAAGGTGTCACCGGCGGCGTAGGTTTTTTTGACTGACCAGTAATCTCGCACCGAATCAATTTTTTTATTACCCATCGAAAGGATGATGTCTCCTTTCTGCAATCCCGCTTTCTGAGCGGGACTTTTGGGCTCCACCGCCTTAACCATCACCCCTTTTTTTCCTGGAAAGTTTAAATAATCGGCCAGCCGTTCATCGAGGTTTTGCACGGTGATGCCAATCCAGGCCTGTATTACCTCACCGAATTGGATCAGATCCGAAATAATTTTTTTGGCTTTGTCAATGGGTATGGCAAAACCGATGCCCTGGGCTTTGGCATAGATGGCTGTATTAATGCCAATAAGATCTCCATCGATGTTTAACAGGGGGCCGCCACTGTTGCCTGGATTAATGGACGCATCAATCTGGATAAAGTCGTGAAAAACTTTGTCGTCTGTGCGTATGCTGCGGTTGATAGCACTGATGACACCGGTGGTAACCGTGTGTGAAAAACCGAATGGATTGCCAATCGCAATGACGGACTCGCCAATCATCAGATCATCACTGCTTCCCATCTCGATGGCTGGAAGCGCGTCATTGGCATCGATTTTTAATACCGACAAATCCGAATCCGGATCGGCGCCAACAATATGGGCCTCAAATTCGCGTTCATCCTGCAACACCACTTTTATGCTGGCTGCCCGTTCGATCACATGCGCATTGGTCAGAATAAAACCTCTTTTGCCGTCGATAATTACTCCGGAACCAAGACTTGTACGTTGACGCCGTTGCTCAAAACGCGGATCAAAAAAGTCTCTGAAAAAATTTTCGAAAAACGGATCCAGGCCAAAGCCTGAGAAAGGATTTGCCCGCTTGCGGATTTCGTAAGATGAGCTTATATTGACCACAGCCGGGCTAACTTTTCGGACGGCTTTAACCACGGGGCTTTCACGATCGCCTGAATGGCCGAATAATGCTTGCGGGCTCACCTGAAAAAAAGCGGCGATCAAAATAAGCATCAACAGCTTGCGAACAAAAATTGTATTAATTTGAAAGCATGGTTTTGGCATGAGTATTTTTCTGCCTGGAATTATGGAATAATGGATGAATGGGCTTTTTTTGATCGGATTGCATTTTAATTAAAATTTTAAAAATAGACCTATTCCGATCTAAAACCCAATATAGCGCTAAAGCTTCACTTCGTGCCCAGTATTCCAAAATTCCAGTAAGCATTTTGATTGGCTTATTTCATCAATCATGTTTTAACACAAACAACCACATGATAAAATAAAGAAATCCACATTTTTTCTATACACATGAGTTTTCGAAACCTTTACGATATTTTACCCTTTGTTGAAAAACCCAGCCGGTATTTAGGTTCGGAATTCAACGCCATTAAAAAAGACCTCAATAAGGTTAAGCTTCGTTTTGCATTAGTTTTTCCAGACCTTTATGAAATCGGTACCTCCCATTTTGGTATGCAGATTCTTTATCATTTGTTGAACCGCTGTCCGGATATTGCAGCCGAAAGAGTATTTGCTCCCGGTGTGGATATGGAAACATTTCTGAGACGTTCCCACCAACCCCTCTTTACCCTGGAGTCTCATGAGCCCATCGACCAATTTGATATCCTGGGGTTTAGCCTTTTATACGAGCTGAATTATACAAACATCCTCACCATTTTGGATCTTGCCGGCATACCTTTCCGGGCTGCTCAACGCGATCGTTCTCATCCTCTCATAATAGCCGGCGGTCCGTGCACCTGCAATCCGGAGCCCATTGCCGAGATTTTTGATGCCATCGTCATCGGTGATGGCGAACAGGCTGTCCTGGATCTCACGCGCAAATGGCTTCAGTGGCAAGAAGATTCCCGACGAGATAAGCATGATTTGCTGAAAGAGTGGTTAAATATAGAAGGTGTATACATTCCATCTTTTTTTGAACCCAAAATAAACCCGGATGGATTTCAAACCCTTAGCCCGCGCTTATCAGGCTATGGTCGGATTAAGCGCGCGATCATTGCGGATCTCAATCAAATTTCTTTTCCGGACCAACCCGTCGTTCCCCACGGCAAACCGGTGCATGATCGTCTTCGGATTGAAGTATCCCGCGGATGCACGCGGGGGTGTCGTTTTTGCCAGGCAGGCATGATTTATCGACCGGTACGTGAACGCGCGCCGCAAACCCTGATGTCTCTGGCCGAAACAGCCATTGCGTCCACCGGTTATGAAGATCTATCATTACTTTCGCTGAGCACCGGCGATTATGGCTGTATCATCCCGCTGATGGAACGGCTGATGGCCCGTTTTGCTTCCGAGCATGTTGCCGTATCGTTACCTTCCCTGCGGGCGGGAACCCTGACGCCGGAATTGATGCAGCTCATCAAAAAGGTTCGTAAAACCGGGTTTACCATTGCGCCGGAAGCCGGCAGTCAGCGCTTGAGAGACGTTAGCAATAAAAATATCAGCGAAGCCGAAATCGTTGAGACGGTCAGCGATGCGTTTAAGCTGGGATGGCAGGTGATTAAGCTGTATTTTATGATTGGCCTTCCAACCGAAACCACTGATGATTTGCGCGCTCTGGTAGAGCTGATAAATAAGTTGCGTAACATCAAGGTTGCCAAACAACGCAAGGGTAAAATTAATGTCAGCATCGCGACCTTTATCCCAAAGCCCCACACACCGTTTCAATGGGCACCTCAGAATACACTGGCTGAGTCCGAAGAGAAAATCAGCTGGCTTAAAAGTCAACTGAAATATCCAGGGGTTCGATTTAAATGGCAAAACCCGCAAGTCAGCCTGATTGAAGGCATTTGGGCTCGTGGAGACCGGCGCTTAAATGATTTGCTGATTACTGCCTATCAAAAGGGATGTCGGTTTGACGGCTGGACCGATAAGTTTAAGTATGATTTATGGCAGGAATCGTTTGCAGCACAAGGCATCGATCCGGACTTTTATACCACGCGGCTAAGGGATCTGGGGGAACCTCTACCATGGGACCATATTGATGTCCAAGTCAGCAAAGAATTTTTACAGGACGAGTGGTATAAATCCATCCAGGCAGCGATCACCGATGATTGCAGAGAGGGTGACTGTCACCAATGCGGTGTATGTGATTTTGAAATCATCGAACCCAGAACCTACTCGGATAACGACGGCCAGGGCCCTGATGCTTCCACCGGGGCCTATGGTCAGGAGACCTCATATAAGAAGCTGATTTTGTCGTATTCGAAGCTGGGACAGGCCAAATACTATGGCCATCTTGAACTGGTCAATATATTTCTCAGAGCGTTGAAACGTGCCGGTATCCCCGTTAAATTCAGCGAAGGATTTCATCCAAAGCCAAAAGTATCGTTTGATGATCCGCTGCCCATTGGTCTGGAAAGTGAAGACGAGAAGTTCAGCGTGACCGTGCCGGTTGATATCCAGCGACAGGCTATCGTTGAAGGACTGAATGCCAATCTGCCACAGGGTCTCAGGGTGCAGAGCGATGAATTGGAAGCCATATGGCCTGATAAGAATACGCCCATGACCAGCACCTATCGTCTTGTCCTCGAGGAGGGAAATTTAGATCGAAAGGCATTGACCGCGTTTACCCGCGCATCGGATTTTATCATTGAGATTGAGGATCGAAAAGGAAAGTTGAAAAAGCTTGATTTAAAGGATATGGTATTAGATATAGATTTAATTGATTCCAGACATTTACAGATGGTGTTGAGGTCAGAGCCGGGTAAAACGTTGCGACCGGTGGCTGTCCTCAGGCACCTTTTCGGCCTGCCGGAGAATCAGATCAAAAAGGCAAGAGTCATTAAGCTGAGAGCATAGCGCATAGAGCTTGCGGTCTTTCTTATATCCTTACTCCATGCTCTATGCCCCATGTCCGATGCAATAAAAGCGGAGCTTTTATTTATGTATAAACAACTGGTTATCAACGTCACCGAACATGAAACACGCGTGGCGTTATTAGAGGATGGAACCATTGTCGAATTACACGTGGATCGCGGGGATGATTCCGACATTGCCGGCAATATTTACAAGGGTAAAGTTCTACGCGTTTTACCTGGAATGCAGGCGGCGTTTGTCGATATCGGGCTTGCTCAAGCCGCCTTTATTTATGTGGATGATGTCTATTGCAATGATTACAAAGAATACGAAAAAATGTTTAATATTGAACCCGAAGATGAGGAAGTCTTAGCGGATGAGGACGCCAATCCGCCCCTTCCCAAAAGACGCGATATACAAATCGAGGAACTGATTTCGGAAGGTCAGGAAATCCTGGTTCAAGTTGCCAAATCACCCATGGGAACCAAGGGGGCAAGGATTTCATCCTATACGTCCATCCCCGGACGTTTTTTGGTCTTGATGCCCACCTCCGATCATATTGGCATTTCTCGGCGAATCGAAGATGAAGTTGAACGGGAGCGATTGAAGGAGCTGGTGAGCCTGTTAAGAACACAGGACTATGGTTACATTGTGAGGACTGCTGCCGAAGGTGAAAATGAAGAAAAACTTGCCTATGAAATGAACTTTCTCAACAATTTATGGGAGAACATCCTTAAGAAATGCGAAACCGCTCCAGCACCATCACTTTTACATCGGGAGCTATCGGTAAGTCTTCGTGCGGTGCGCGATCTTCTCATCCATGAAGTAGAAAAGCTGGTTACGGATTCAAAATCGACTTACGAAGCGATATTGTCCTTTCTCAACACCTACATGCCAAGCCTGAAAGACCATGTCGTTTTATATGAGGGCTCCGAACCGGTGTTTGATGCTTATAATCTCGAAGGCGATATTTCCAGGGCGATAAAAAGAAAAGTATGGCTGAAGTCCGGTGGTTATATTTTAATAGAGCATACCGAGGCTTTGGTCGCTATTGATGTGAACACCGGTCGATATGTCGGAAAACATAATCTCGAGGAAACCATCTTAAAAACCAACCTCGAAGCGGTCAAAGAAATCGCTTATCAAATTCGTCTTCGTGACATCGGCGGCATTATCATCATTGACTTTATTGATATGGAGAAAAAATCCAATCAGGAGAAAGTATTCAATGCGTTGAGAGAGGCGCTGCTAAAGGATAAGAGCAAAACGCATGTGCTTCCCATGTCAGAAATGGGAATCATCCAAATGACCCGTAAACGGACACGTGAACCGTTAACGCGCATTTTATGTGAGCCGTGTTTTTACTGTGAGGGTGAGGGATATTTGTTTTCCAGACAATCCGTTTGCTTTAATATTTATCGTGAAATATTAAGGGATGCCTATGATTTGAATAAAGGCCGCTTAACGTTGCGAGTAAATCCACAAATCGCGGAGTTTTTGCATGCCGAAGAAAATGAAATTATAACGTCGCTTGAACGCAAGATTGGCAAACAGATTGTCATCTATCCGAATCCTCAGTTCCACATGGAACAATTCGATATTTATGAGATTCAGCAATAGATCTTGACAGAGAATGATTCTTATGTTTTATTCGGAAGGTTTCGGCTATTATTCCATTTTTAAAGCCGAATGAATGACACATTCGGCGCATGGATTTATTTAAAACGACCGAGTCAATATACGAATAAGGATTTGTAAAATGAAACGTACGTTCCAACCGAGTAGAATCAGACGGGCTAGAAACCACGGATTTCGTAAAAGAATGTCCACCAAAGGAGGCCGACGCATAATTAACCGAAGAAGAGCAAAGGGCAGAATTCGACTGGCTGGCTAAGATAGATATATGGCGAAATGTTAATCGTCGAGCGCAACGAGCGGTTTGATTACGGGCTCAAGATACTGAATTAATTATATTAAATAGTTAAAGGGCAACTTGTCCTTTGGATTTTTCATTTACAAAGGCAGACAGATTATTAAAGCGCAATGAGTTTATCCAGCTTTCCAACGTCGGCCGCAGACTACAAAACAATCATTTTATAGCGATATATGCACCTGGACGTCTGGATCGGTGTCGGCTGGGTATTACCGTGACCCGAAAGGTCGGTCGTGCTGTAAAGCGCAACAGAATAAAACGCCTCATCAGGGAATATTTTCGATGTCATCGGCATTTGATATCGGGTAAATGGGATATTAACGTTATCGCCAAGAAAGAGGCGACCGATCTTTCATCAGATGAAATTTTCGATTCGTTGCAAAATATTTTCGAAAGAATATCATCGCGTGTTGAATTATAAGAAACTGATTACATTACCGTTTTTAAGCTTAATTAAGGCATACCAGTATTTTCTATCCCCGGTATTTGGTCGTTCATGTCGTTTTTATCCAACCTGCTCGGAATATGCCTATCAAGCTATACAACGTTACGGTGCGCTTAAAGGCCTGTTTTTGGCTTTAAAAAGGCTTGTGCGATGTCATCCCTTCAATGCTGGAGGAGTTGATCCGGTACCTTAGCCTGTGGTTGTTGAGGTCAGTTTCTGATTATCCTACGAAAGCATTTTAAATATAATAGAGAGGGGAGTTGACCTTTCCGTCGGGGCGTAACTGCAGGGTTGTTCATGTTAGCCTACCAAGTTCAATCCCACAAACTAAAAGCCTTTTGTAATTGCCCGAGTTCAATTACCAATACCGATGCCGGTTATGGATGTTATTTTGTCAGTGAATATACCTTAGGAGAATGCAATGGATGAAAAGCGGTTAATCATAGCGATCGTGCTTTCCGTTTTAGTGTTTGTGGTGTGGCAGTTTTTCTTCGTGGATGACGAAGCGATGAAGAAATCCGCCCAGGAGCAACCAACAACCCCGGTAATCCAGGAACAGCCTGAGTCGGAAAAACCCTATGTAAAAGAGAAACAAGAACCCGTGCCTGCAGAGAAATCCGTTACATCCGTCGAAGATCAACGCACGCGAAAAATAGCTAAAACGATTACGGTCGACACACCTCTTTTCAAGATTAAGATTTCAGAAAAAAGGGCTGCATTCACTAGCTTTGTTTTAAAAGACTATCGGGAAAAAGCGGAAAAAGACGCTCCTTTAAAGGAACTTATAACCGCGGATTTTCCGCTGGAGACTGTAATATTAGGATTTACCGGCAACAGCATCCCTGATTTGGAAAACGCTGTATACTCCACCGATCCAGACCGGGAAACCTTTACGGTTTCTGAAAGCGATCAAGAGCTTACGTTTTATTGGGAATCCGACAGCGGGATTAAGATCGAGAAGATTTTCACCTTTTCTCCCGAATCCTATCTGATCGGTTTGACGGTTAAGATTAAAAACGGTTCCGATCAAACCATTCAGGACCATTTGACCTTGGCTCTACGGGCAATCACTCCCAAAGCTAAGCGCATGTACGGTTTTGAAGGTCCCAGTGCCTTGATCGATAACCAACTGGAAGAAATCAAAATCGATGATATCGAAGAGCAGAGTACATTTAGCGGAAATTTGAAATGGATCGCGATCCAAGATCGTTATTTTTTGAGCAGCATCATCGCTCAAAATGGCGGACAAGCGAGTATGAAACTCACTCTTCAAACAAATGATATTATCGAGTCCCAATTTGTTCAGCCGGAGAAGATCATCCGGCCCGGAACCCAGCATCAACATGATTACTATCTCTTTTTTGGTCCCAAGAGCATGAGAATTGTAAACAAAGTGGGACATGATCTGGGTAAAGCCGTTGATTTCGGTTGGTTTGATTTTATCGCCAAGCCGTGTCTGTGGTTAATGAATTTCTTACATGACTTTATTCCGAATTATGGACTTGCGATTATTATTTTGACGATCATGATCAAGGTTGTCCTGTGGCCGCTGGGTTCAAAAAGCTATAAGTCGATGAGTGAGATGAAAAAGATCCAGCCGCTGATGAAGGAGATTCGCGAAAAACACAAAGACGACAAGAAAAAAATGAACCAGGAGGTGATGGCCCTCTATAAAACGTACAAGATCAACCCCCTGGGTGGTTGTCTCCCCATGGTCGTTCAATTACCGGTTTTCTTCGCGCTCTATCGGATGCTCTACCAGGCCATCGAGCTGCGGCATGCGCCGTTTTTTTTCTGGATTAATGATCTGTCTGCTCCGGACCGACTGTTCCGGTTTGGCTTTTCGATTCCATTTATGGAGCCGCCCTATGGTATTCCCGTACTGACGTTGGTGATGGGTGCCAGTATGTTGTTACAGCAAAAAATGTCTCCCCCCATGGGCGATCCCACCCAGGCAAAAATGATGATGCTGATGCCGATCGTATTTACGGTTATTTTTATTAATTTTTCATCGGGGCTTGTTTTATACTGGCTGGTCAATAATATCTTATCGATTGCACAACAATACTACATACAAAGGAAATATGCGTAATGACGGAGGTTTTTATATGACGACGTCGTTTGAATTTAAAGGCAAAAATGTTGAAAAAGCGCTCGAAAAAGCGAGTGAAAAATTCGACATACCCAAAGATCAGTTACAGTATGATATTTTATCATATGGTTCCAGTGGTATTTTTGGTTTAGCGGGAACCAAAAAGGCGAGGATACGGGTTAAATTATCCGAAGGATCAACCCAATCTGTATCGGAAGATGACGAACACCACAAAGAGGATCATGAATCTTCAAAAGTCACTGATGAACCCGTCAAGCCCAGCGAGAATGCTTCTGAGGGTGAAACATCCGCTGATCAGCAGCTGTATACGTTTCCGGAAAATCCGTTAGATTTGGGCCGCAGTGTTTTGCAGCGGATCATCGACGCCATAACAACCGAAGCCAAAATATCGGTGGAGGAAGATTCGGACCGAATTTTGTTTAACGTGGTCGGCGGAAATGCCGCCATACTTATCGGTAAGCGTGGACAAACTTTAGAAGCGATTCAATCCCTGGTCGATAAAGTTGTCAATAAACACAATCATAATAATGATAGAATTCGGATTCGAGTCGACATCGAAGGTTATTTGGCAACCCGGCGAGCTAACCTGGAGCGAATGGCTGTGCGCCTTGCCGAGAAATCAAAACGTATTGCAAAACCGATTTCACTGGGTCAAATGAATGCCCATGATCGTCGCATTGTCCATTTGGCACTAAAAGACGATCCGGAGGTTGAAACCAAGAGCAGAGGGGAAGGGTATTTAAGAAAGCTCGTGATATTTCCCAAGAAAACCAGAAAGAAAAAAACCTATCAATAAATGGATACTTCCACAATTGCCGCTATCGCCACCCCGAGCGGAAGGGGAGGTATCGGCATTATAAAAATATCCGGGGCGGAAGCAATTTCGATCGCCAAGAATATTTTCAGATCCCGTGAGACAACCTTTCGTTTCCAAAATGGGATGCAGTCGGAATCCCCAGAGAGAAGCGAAACCTTATATCCATCGCACAAATTGGTTTATGGTCAGATTGTGGACCCTGATGATGGGCATGTTCTGGATGAAGTCTTGATTTCGTTGATGAAAGCCCCGCGAACCTATACCCGTGAAGACGTGGTTGAAATCAATGCCCATGGCGGGGCGGTGGCACTTCAATCAATTTTAGCGCTGGTAATAAATCAGGGGGCGCGACTCGCCGAACCCGGCGAATTCACCAAAAGGGCTTTTATCAATGGACGCATTGATCTCACCCAGGCCGAAGCGGTGATTGATGTGGTCAATGCCAGAACGGAGAAATCACTTCAGATTGCGACAGCCCAGATGGAGGGTCAACTCAGAAAGAAAATCGAAGCAATCCGCGGGATACTCATAAACTACATGACCCATATCGAAGCCGCCATTGATTTTCCAGAAGAAATTGAAGACCTCATCGATGCCCAGCATATGGCTTCCGAGGTGCACGAAGAAGTGGTTCACCCACTGCAAAAGCTTATTCAAAAACATTTCGATGCGCGGATCTTCAGAGATGGTCTCAGGGTCGCAGTGGTGGGCAAGCCCAATGTTGGCAAATCGAGCTTATTAAATCGACTGGTTCAAAAAGATCGCGCCATCGTCACCGCAATACCCGGGACCACAAGGGATATCATCGAAGAAACCATCAGCATTCAGGGGCTTCCCGTGATCTTATCCGATACAGCCGGCCTTCATAACACCAAAGATCCTGTGGAAACCATCGGCATCGAGAAGACGCTCGAGCATGTCAACGGATCTGATCTGGTGCTCTTTTTAGTGGAAGCCCACCGTGCCTTGTCGGATGAAGATTATGATATTTACGCCAATGTTCATACAAAGCCCCTGATCATCGCGGCAAACAAAATAGACCTGGTCAGCAAAAGACAAAATTCCATCATCCCTGATTCATGGTCAAAATGCGAGCAGGTTCGCATTTCGGCGTTGTATGGCCAAGGCGTGGATATTCTCAAAGAGAAAATCTTCAGCCTTGCCTTCGGGGAAAAGCCACTTGAGCTGGATGACGCCATCGTTCCCAATTTACGACAAAAGCTGGCTTTTGAGAGAAGCCTCACGGCAGCCGAGGACATTGTCTCTGAAATGCGAAATGGTACCGCTATCGATTTGGTAGCGATCTCTACCCGGGAAGCCATTGATGCGCTGGATGAAATCCTGGGAAAGAATGTCAAGGTTGATGTTTTGGATCAGATTTTTAGGCAGTTTTGTATCGGGAAATGAGCGTTAAATTTTTTTAGGCCACGAATGAACACGAATTATCACAAAATTTAAAAATTACTGCTCTACTCCACACGCGTTACTTGATTCTCGATTTAAATTGTCGATTGGAAATTAATAATTCGGCAATTGTTTCATGTGAAACGCTGATGTGGCAATGAGAGCATAGGATGTTTCACGTGGAACAATCGGCAGGTTTAGCCGATTGACCCGTAAGCCGGTTAAGATGCATAAAGGTTCAATATATCAACGGGCAAACCGGCAAACGATTAAAACTTAGGAGAAATTGCTTGTATTATGGACCTCGACTTAACACCCTATTTTGAAAAATATGAAGCCCTGGTTGAAAAATCAGATATCGCATTTGAGCGGGTCAAAGACGCGTATGCCGACTGTGTAAAATGCAAAGAAAAATGTGCGGACTGCTGCTATGCGTTGTTTGATCTGACCCTGATTGAAGCGCTGTATCTGAATCATAAGTTTAATGCGAAATTTAAAGGTTCGGAAAAAACAGAGCTACTCGAAAAAGCCAATCGTGCAGATCGCAGAATTCACAAGCTTAAGCGTAAAGCGTTTAAAGATTTTGAAGCCGGCAAAAGCGAAGCGGATATTTTAACCGAGATGGCGATAGAGCGTGTTCGCTGCCCGCTTTTAAATGAAAAGGAGTTGTGTGACTTATATGATCATCGCCCCTTAACGTGTCGGTTTTATGGCATCCCCACGGCAATTGCCGGTCAGGGGCACACATGCGGACTTTCCGGGTTTAAAGAAGGCGAACAATATCCAACTGTCAATCTTGACGCTGTTCACAACCAGCTGCAGCAAATTTCCGCCGAACTCATCCGGGACATCAAGTCCAGAAATGTTAAATTGGCTGATTTGCTCGTTCCTCTGTCCATGGCGTTGATATCGGATTATGATGATGTTTACCTGGGCATCGGTGAGGAAGAAGTTGAGGAAGTCAAACCCAGGAGGCATCGCAAGAGAAAAAGATAAATTAGCCACGGATTTTCACGTATGAAAAGGTAAAAAAATAAATTAGCCACAAATGAACACGAATTTACACGAATACGCTTTAAAAATTCGTGATAATTCGTGTTCATTCGTGGCTATATTTTTTACAAGGAGGCGAAATCATAGGAAATGAGTGAGTTTTCTCCTGAAGAAGCCGAAGAAAGAAAAAGGGCTGTTTTCGACCGCATGTCGCCCCGGCGCCAAAAGCATATTTTAAAAAAGATCGGATATGACAAATGGGATCCTTTCCAGGAGCCCAAGGACCCCATCGATATTCGTAAGGATAAAACCAAGCGTACCACCCAGATGCTGGTTCGGGAGTTTCTGCAATCCCGAGAATCAGAAAACTATAGTAATGCATACGGGAGAGGTGTTTTGGAAATAGCGCTGGGAATTATCAATGAAGAAGAGCGCTTTGTCGGTATGTATGAATTTGCGTGCTGGTATCGGGATCTGTTAAGAAGAGAAGGAGTCGAATGAATGGGGAAGTGGTAATTCGGAATGCGGAAATAAAAACAGAAAACATAAGTCAGAATTCAGAGATCAGATTAATCGATGCGGGACACAGGAAGCAGGAATCCGTTAGGGATTCTTTTAACTGGCAAAAAAGCCCTCAGTGTTTTAAAGGTGAGGGCTTTTTGATTTTTGGGTAACTTTAAAATATCGATACAACCCGGCGAATAAATAAATTGACTCCATTTATCTTTAATGCTAGTTTTGTTCATTTTTGTGAAATTCACAGAAAGTAAATTCGCGCTAAGAGCAAACAAGAGATAGAGATATTGGCAAGGCTTAAAGCCGAAGAGAAGGAGAGCTTGAAATGTCCTGGGATTATGTATTGGAGCTCATCACGAATATCCTCGTAACACAGACCGGCATACCGAATTTGATTTTTAAGCAGGTCATCATGATGTTGGTTGCGTTCTTTTTCCTTTATTTGGCGGTTGCCAAGCGCTATGAACCGCTGTTGCTGGTGCCCATCGGATTTGGTATTTTCCTGGTTAATTTCCCTCTTGCACCGTTGATGGGGTATTCTGAGCATGGCTATCCCGAGCTGCTGAGGGCATTCTATAAATACGGTGTCGAGTGGGAAATTATTCCACCCATGATTTTTCTCGGCTTGGGCGCGATGACGGATTTTGGTCCGCTCATCGCCAATCCAAAAACACTCGTTGTCGGTGCCGGAGCCCAGCTCGGGGTGTTTATCACCTATATCGGCACCCTTTTCTTTGGTTTTACCCTTAAGGAGGCCGCTTCTGTGGCCATCATTGGTGGCGCGGACGGGCCCACGACAATTTATTTAACTGCCAAGCTGGCACCTCAGCTTCTGGGTGCCAACGCCCTGGCTGCCTACTCTTACATGGCCATGGTGCCGCTCATCCAGCCGCCCATCATGCGCCTGATGAGCACTAGCGCCCAGCGTCAAATCAAAATGCGACAGCTGAGACCCGTGTCGGCTCGCGAAAAATTGCTCTTTCCTCTGATTGCCGCCATTCTCATTATTCTTCTTATCCCGGCAGTGGCACCTCTGATGGGAATGTTTATGTTCGGCAATTTCATGCGTGAATGCGGTGTGGTCAAGCGTTTATCTGACACGGCCCAACAATCGATGATGAATATTATCACCATTCTGCTGGGCCTTTCGGTGGGAGCTACGATGAAAGCTGAAGTTTTTCTCAGCTGGAAGCCGCTCCTTATTTTCGGATTTGGTCTTTTGGATTTTATCGTGTGCACCTTTGGTGGGATTTTAACGGTCCATATTATGAATTTATTCGTAAAAGAAAAAATAAATCCCCTGATCGGCTCCGCCGGTGTTTCTGCAGTGCCCATGGCTGCCCGCGTTTCGAATTCGGAAGGCCTTAAAGCCGATCCGACCAACTTTCTATTGATGCACGCCATGGGGCCCAACCTGGCCGGAGTGATCGGCTCGGCTGCAGCGGCGGGCATGTTCATTGCCATGTTTCAATAGGTGGATGCCATGAAGACAAAATTTTTGATAAAAATCATCTGGACCAGGCTGGTCTGCGTATTTTTAATAGGGGCGTTTGCTGCGCAAATCGTTTGGGCGACATTCGGCGAAGATGAGGAAAAACCGCATCCCGAATTTACGCGCCAAGGCAAAAAGATCACAGCCAAACTTCTCCCCCGTGCAAAAAACAGCAGTGTTTTAATCGATTTCGAGGTCTCTGACGCAGAACTGATCGACGTCCAGGGAATGGATTTTGAAAAGGCTCATCGGCCCGAGGTCGACCACAAAGATTTCAAATCCGCTCTGTTTATCATTGAAATATTGACCGTTTCCCCGGGTGCCGAAGCCAAAGTTTCAGTGTCCTCTGATTTTTTCATCCGGTCGACCCAATTCTGGATTTTTAATCAAAAATTGAAAACACCATGGATGAATTCAAACGCACAAAATCTGGATCGTCCGGAACGTGTTCAGGAACTTGTCATTAATGTCAAAGATGGCGGCCCCTTCGATTCGGATGCGAATGCGGATGGCCGCATCACCCTAATCGGTGGCCCCAAGGATTCATTTTGGGGATATGCACTGGGAACTCTTTTCATTCGGTATTTTGGTATATTTATCGTCCTCTCGATTCTTATGTTCGGCATGATTTTTTCAGGGAAGATTTTTCAGCGCCTGGAAGACAAGAAGACCAAAGCCACGAGAAAACCGGCATCACTGACCGTACAAGAAGGAAAAGCTAAAAAACCTGAAATTGCCGATCAGGGATTCAGTGCGGAGATGGCAACGGCTGTTGCTGCGGCCCTTCATTTGCATTTCTCCGGCTTGCGCACATCACGCCCGATGTCTGTATCTCCTTTGCGACCGACAGCTTGGGCTCAGCAAGGACGTGCTCAAATCATTGGCGAGCGTTTGATGATGTATCATCGTAATCAACGTTAAGTATCATTGAGGGATTTGAAATGAAATATAAGATCGCCGTTGGTGAGAAAAAATTCGAGGTAGAAATTGGCGCCGTCAAAGACGGTTTGGCCCAGGTAACGGTGAACGATCAAACCTATGCGGTCAACATCGAAAATTATGCCGAAGTGACCGGCACGGAAGCCATCAAAGAAAGCAGTCCGATACCGGTCCCGTCTCGAGCAAAAGCTCCGGCACCGCCGGATATCCCAGTATCCCAAGAAACCGCGCCGGTTTCTGCCCCTTCGGCCGACAGGGGTGCTGTCACTGCACCGATTTCGGGCCGTATTGTGGACATCAAAGTAAAGGTGGGCGATACCGTCAGTGTCGGACAGGAACTGCTGGTCCTGGAAGCCATGAAAATGGAAAACAGCATTAACAGTAATGTCTCCGGCGAAATACGTGAGATCCGGGTTCAAGCCGGCGACCAGGTATCCACTGGCGATGTCCTGGTGGTTGTCGAATGACGGATCACCTTTTGAAAAAATTTGCTTTATTTAAAGTCAATACTTTCTGCGGTTAGCGTTCCCCTCGTCTATAGGGTTCCGCCAGCATAGCCGGCGCGTTCATCTTGCGGCTATCCCGCAGCGCACCGATAAAAAGCACAAACAACGTGGAAATGTAGGGCAGCATCGCCAGGAAATTGGGGGATATGCCTAAAGGTTGAAGCAGGTACTGGATGACGAAGATACCGCCGAATAAGAAGGCACCGATCATTGCCCGCATCGGATTCCATAAAGCAAAAATGGTCAATGCGATAACGATCCATCCTCTGCCGGCGGTCATTCCCTCGATCCACGATTTGCTGTAAGAAGTGGAAAGGTGTGCCCCGGCCATACCGGATAACGCTCCGCCGATGATGACACACCAGTAGCGCACCCGGTAAACGTTAATGCCCTGGGTTTCGGTTGCTATAGGGTTTTCACCGGCCGAACGGATCATGATCCCGAGGCGGGTATTTTCCAGCGTGAACCATGCGATAATTGCCAGTGCAATCGCCATATAAAAAAAGGGGCTATGATCAAATAATATCGGACCCAGGATCGGTATATCCGATAAAACCGGAATTGCCCAATTCTGCATCTTAACGGTCAGGGGTTTGCCGATATAGGGTTTTCCCACCAGCCCGGATATGCCCAGTCCCAACATGGTTAGGGCCAATCCCGATACGACTTGACTGGCCTGCAGGGTAATGGAAGCAAACGCGTGAATGACAGATATCAAGGATGCGGCTGCAATGGCCGCCACGAGCCCCAACCACGGATTGCCGGTAACAAAGGTTATAATAAAAGCAGTAACGGCACCGATGGACATGACGCCTTCAACACCAAGATTCAGGATTCCCGATCGTTCGCAGATCACTTCACCGATGGTCCCTAAAAGCAGAGGCGTGCCGGCAACCAGGGTTCGCTGCACTACTGAGATAATAATATCTTCCAAAGCTTAATTCCTTGAGTTAAAAGAATAAGTTAGCCACGAATTTTCACGAATTAGCACGAATAAACCCTAATTATTTATTTATGCTTTAGACGTGAAACTTCGTGATAATTCGTGTTCATTCGTGGCTATATCTTTTATATT
>JASFPE010000039.1:0-20305 GCA_050116155.1 Desulfobacterales bacterium | reverse complement strand
TTGTTAGCCCTAAAATATTGCCGATGCCCGGAGTGGTCAGCAGTTTGAGAAATTGTTTTTTAACTTTAATTTGCGACAGTACTTGTTGCTCGATTTCGCTGACGATTCGATCTAAAAATTGAATCGTTGCCAGGTTTCTTTTTGCCGTAAACACCAGATGAGGATCAGAAAACAATTTTTCAATAAATTCTTCGCTGAGTCTTTTAATCCAGCTGCCCGAAAAATTAAGCCCACGGTTTCTGGTGATCATGCTTTGCAGACTCAAAATCTGAGAGGTCCGTTGCCGCACAAACATCAGTCTGCGTCGCAGTAAATCTCGTACCGCCCTGTGCTGCTTTGGATAAATATAACCCTCGGCTAATATACCCAAGCGCAGCATGTGCGCCAGCCAAAATGAGTCCCACTTATCGTCGGTGTGTTTCAAACCATCATAGGTCTTTATTGCGCAAGGATTTGCCAAATGCACCCGAAAACCACTGTCCATCAACCCATCCACCAGCCAATACCAGTTGTAGGTGGACTCCACCACCACGCCTTGCAGAGTTGCTTTGAATTTACCCAGCACTTTGAGCACATCTTCGAGGCGATTATCGTGGCGCTTGCTGTACAGGCGACTGTCTTTTTCGTCAATCACACCGATGTAATTATTGCTTGAATGTAGATCGATTCCGGCGTATGTTTTCATGGGACACCTCCTAAATCCATAAAAGGTTAATTGTTCAGGCTCTTGGCCTACTGGTTCCATAGCACAATGTGCTGTGGATAGGGAGGTGTCCTTCTCTCAGTTCGTGACCAGGCCCTTTAGATGAATATCAGGCCGCGGTATCTTCTTGATATTTTTGGAAAAGAGATCCACTTATAGGTGTTTTTAAGGCCTATATCGCTCTTTTCGGGGTCAAAATCAGCATTTAAGCTTTCGTTGATTAGATAATTAGCTGAATAGTCAAATCATTAACGGATTTTAATTAAGAGAGATTCTGCTCAACCACTGCCAAAATCAAATTCAATCGCGTGGGTAGCTTTCTCAGAGGTGTGGCAAACTACTTTTGCTCCATTTCATACTTAAGAATGATGTTCATGTCCTGGCTTGTATCACTCATGCCTGCAAGGCCGCTTATCTGAACCTTTGCCCGGGACTTTTCAGTGAGCTCCAGCCACATGCCCTGTTTAAGATCAAAAATAGCTTCGCCTTTGCCTGCTATTTTGGTTTTAGAGCTGGTGCCCATGGAACCGCCGGTTTTAGTAACCGAGCGTTGTTTGACGGAAAAATAGGCTAGATCCTGACTTACATCTTCCAGAGTAAAGACCTGTTTAGAGACGGTTTCCATCTGCATTGCGCTATTGGAGCCACCCATCCCCGTCTTGCGCTGGACTTCGAATTCATCTCCGATCTCCAATTTGTCTTCCGGAACTTCGGGAAACCAGAACACCGAGTTCTTATAGGCTTCAGGAATCATTTTATAAGACTGCGCAATCATTTCCTTCATTTGCGGTGTCATTTGATCGCTATTGTCTCCCAAATCGGGCATGACATTTCCTGAATACTGAATATTTCGGATTTCGCCACTGGAGTGCACATCGGCAGTAAAGCGCAGTTCGCTCAGGTCCATTTGACCCGCTCCCGGGGAGCCTTTTTGGGGTTTAATCCGGGCCTTCAAATTTACCCATCCCTTTTTAGATCCTTTGGAAACCGAGTATTCATAGACATGCTTAGACTGGTTAATATTCTTTTTACCCATAAAACTCGATTCATTTTTACTGGAAAAGATGCAGATCCATTTTTGCCCGGGTGTGAGTTTATATTTCAGCGTGCAGCTTTCAGCCTTTGAGGAAGTTGCTATGGCCAGGGCAGATAAAACAATCAGGCCGACTATGGCTATATTTTTCATCGGTTTGCCTTCCTTTCCAGCACTTTGATTTTTCGTTCGATACGTTTGCGATCCGCCTTAGGATTCAGCTTGAGATATACACGATAGGCTTCTACTGCGTCCTCATAACGGTCCCAATCACTGTAAAGCTCAGCTAGGCCTTTGTATGGCATGGCATACTTGGGATCCAGGCGCGCAGCTTCTCTGTAAGCTTTTTCAGCTTCTTTTTTTTCGGCTTCGCTGGCACCAAAGGCAAAATCTCCCAATTTGCATTTGGCCATACCGTAAGCTACCGGGGCAACATGAAGACCTTTATCCCATAAGGCCTTATAACTGATATATGCCTTTTCGTAGTTTTCATCTTCCATGTCTTTCTGTGCGCGGGGAATGAGAGATTTTTCAAGAAATGTCAGGTAGCTCTTTTGTCCTTGGGACGGCTTGTTTTTCTTCACTGCTTCCTGGACTTCCTTAAGATTGGTCATCTTTGCAACAAACTCTGCGCGTGTGGGCGGCACATCGCTGCGCGTTTGGACCAAGGCGCTGGCGCCCAGCGACTGTCGCATACGATTCATATTCATTTGCATCAGGCTTTGCGTCTGACGAATCTGAGCCGCCCAGGGACCGAGCGCACTTTCCTGGTCCTTAAGGATACGGCTTTTGACCCGATACAAATTCTGCCATCCTTTTGCGACTTCACGGCAATCATACCCGGCTAAGGCCGTATATTCCATGCCCTGGGCATCGGCAACCGGCTCGAACCGCAAACGTGGATCCAGCCACTGACCTTTGTTGTCTTTTTCAGGAATGCTTTCTATGACATCTTTGATGCTGTAGTAGGCTGATTTAGCAGCATGAAGGGCGGCGATTTTTTTCATGGTTTTTCTGTATGTGGCTTCACCGGACCACCACTCATCTTCTAAATCAATGGTTTCCATGTCCACAGCGTAGTCCACAGCGACATCCAAAAGCGAACCGAACAAGGCTCCGACTGCTGCCTTACGTTGTTCATTGCGTTCCGCAGCCTTAATTTCTTGATATATACCGATGTAGTAACCCTCCGCAATGCTGGCTACCTCATGGGAAAGAACACCTGCTAACTGGGCTTCGTTTTCCATGGCGTACAAAACGCCCATGGTCATGACCATATGCCCGTCCACATAAGAATAGAGCTCTGGTTGGGGAGATTCAAGGACGGTGACACTTAGATTGACGCCTTCGGGAAGCCACTTGCCTTTTGGCACAAGTTTTTTAACGATAAGATCGGCATAACTCTTAATCAAAGAGTCCTCAATCACCGGACGGTTTTGCATGTCACTTCGATAGGTCTGCTGGGCTTCGAGGATCAGCAAGCGACCATCTTCGTTGACTTCAAGTGCCTGGGTATCGGTGGCCACAAGACATGCGCTAAAAAAAAGAAGGTAGAAAACAATTTTTGTAAAACAGCGTTTCGGCAAAAGATTCATGGGGTGATCCTCCATCGCTTTGACTGGCTGTTGTACGATCCTTATGCTCAAATTTGGAATAATACCTGATGGTCCATCACTGGTTACGTTTTCATTCTCGCACACTTTTGTGAAGAATTCATCATATTTTTGATGCTGGGGGAATGGGTATCCATCAAACTTCTTGACTCGAATACAGTGATTTTGATACCTAACTATATAAATAGTTGATGCGATATTCCAACCTGAAGCTCACCTGAGATGAAATCGTCCTGAAATTACCTCGAGTGCTCAATTCCTGATACCCCCGAGACGCACAAGTCCTCCAGAGGCGGATAAATACTTCGGAGACGTACAAGCCATGCCAGAGGCAGGCAAGCCACGCCCGGGATGCACAAGCCCTTCCAGATTCTGTATAGATTTTAATGCTCGCTAGCTCTTAAACCAAAAAGTAGTCATATTTATAGAATGATTCAGTGGTTCAGGGTTTAAGGGTTCATCAATTCTAAAAATGAAGGACAAGAAAGGAGGAAAAAAATGAATGCATCAAATTCCGGTCAACAGGCACAGGATGTGTCGCTTCTTTCAATTTTGATGAAGATTCAAATAATCGCCTTTCTGATTTATGGCATCACTTTTTTCTTTATCCCAGCCTGGACACTTCAGGCTATCTTCGCATTTGACCAACTGCCACCACTAACCTGGCCGAGGGCTGTCGGTGGTATGTTCCTGGCGATAGCCCTGGCAGAGTACTTGTGCGACCGTCGCCTATCGGAACGGCTGGACCTCGCCTGGTTTTTTTCCATCATTCCAGGCTTCCTGCTAGTGTCATTTATCTGGGATCGGGTGGCCGGCGCCTATCAGGGGAGTGAACTGTTTTATTGGGTTTCCGTTGTCGTTACCGCATTCTTCTTTGTTGCCATCGGTGGGTCCCGGCTAAAGATAAGAACCCAATGACTTTTCGCTACCAGACATGGTGGAAAATATGGGTGTAGATTTCACGCTATCATTTCTTTTGTCGATAATTACGCTTTAACTGTGAGGGCGGCCTGACATCGTTTAAAGATAGGCGTCAAATCTTGATGGGTGACTAAGCAGTCTCCAATTTAGCCACCAATCAAGACACGACCCCCATCTGATTATCTTCCTGGTTCGCCCATAAATACAAAAGCACCCCAGAAGAATGGATTGGCATGACCGTATCGTTGCTTTACAATCCTCATTTCTTTTAAAGCTGCCTGTCTGAGCGCCTGGCAGCGGTTCATTTTCTCAGAAAGAATATTTTTATAAAACGCAACCATCAGCTCGGTTGTTTCTTTATCCGGCACAGACCACATACTCATGATAAGGCTCCTGGCACCGGCCTGGGCAAATGCCCTCCGCAAACCGAAAACCCCTTCCCCCCTTTTTACTTCACCCACACCGGTGTTGCATGCAGACAAAACGACCATATCGGTTCCCCTAAGTTTAAGGCTGAGTATCTTTTCGGCCGTGACAACACCGTCGAAACTTTTTGAACCGCTTGACTTCAGGACATCATTGGCTCCTGCCAGCACGAAACCGGACTGCAACAGCGGATTGTCGATTTTTATCCTTTGAATTGACGGCCTCTTCGTGTGCGTTTTCACTGTCGTTATTCCTCTTTTAGAGGATGGATTTGTCAAAGGGCTGAATTGGATATCCTTCAAAAAAAAGCCATGGGTGGCGAGATGAAGGATCCGAGGTGCCTTCATTGTGCGGAGCACTTCCTCGATAGCATCTTTACCAATGTAAAGTTCGGTTTGATCCTTGCCCAAAAGGGATTGAATGGTTTGGACTTCTTGCCTTGTCCCGGGAAGACGATCAAAGCGGAGATCCTGCATCAATATGGAACGCTGAGCCGCAATTTTTTCTTGCTGAACAGGCTCGACCGAGTTTTTCACCACAGACGCTTTGTCGGCGATTTTCATGTCAAAGTCAGGATCACCCACAAGCAGAGCCTTGCTTCCCAACTGACTGGTTTCTCCGTAACCGAGAATATCTCTTCCGCAGGAGACATAATTGAAGGTGTAATCCTCAATCAGAAATCTTTCATCAGGGCTGTAGAAAATCTCAAAAGGGATTAAGTTCAAATCTCCGGCAGGAGATAAATAAATATGCCGTCGATCTCCCAACTCTTTTTTTATTGGTAAAAATACGGTGTCGTAAAGGCGACCTGCCAAACGGGTTATCTTTTTAGTTTTCTGATGCTGGATTCGAAATATCATTTTCTTCAATTGGGAAATTAATGAATCAACATTATCCCCAGCACCCAAATCCACCATGCGCAAATTATAAGGATTGCCTGGCATGAGAATGAAAGCGAAGTAATGGTCCCCATCCCATGGCCTATCAGTTTTCCTGTCAAAATTATATAGACTCACTCTGACCAATTCGACGAGTGCACTCTTTCCACTTTTCTTCAGTTTGGCGGCGATATTTTCGCAGTTTGCATCCGCTTTTTTTCTGTGAACCATATAAGATTGACTGTAAGAGCTTAATTGGATTTCTAGCCTTTCCTTTTCAGCCCTCAAAAGGTCTATTTCTTTTCTATAGGCATCCAAACTTTTCTGCCCCGGCCCGGAAAAGATCATTTTTGTATGCAGTGACCTCACCTCCGCCAATCTATTAAAGGCCTTCATCGTCCTTTCATCATCTGACACAAGGGCCCTTTGGAACTGCCTTTGAACCTCCAAAATAATACCCTTGCGTCTAAGGATGGTGTCCATGCCTTCTTTCAAGGCTTGCGGGGAGTCGGCTAATTTCTTCAAAATCAAGGAAAGAAAAACATGGAAATCCTCCTGGATCTTTTGCATAAATTTAAGCTGTTGTGCATCGGAGGTAAATCCCTTCATATGATCAATGGATTTCAAGTCAATATGTTGGGCCTGTCGCATGTATTGAAACGCCTGTTGAAAACGTCCTTGTGCAGCAACGATTTTTCCCAGCAGATTCAGTGTCTCGGCCAGATGCGGATGATTCTTGCCCAGCGAAAATCTCCCTAGTTCCAAGGTGGTTTTGCCCAACTGCTCCGCTGAGTCATAATCACCTGAGTTGTAATAAAGACGGCACAGGTTGTTGAGACTGATGACAAGGCTGTGGGTATTTTCATGCTTTTGACGAATTTCTATGGCCTTTAACAAAACCGCTTCGGCCTTATCGTATTCATTGAGATGAAGGTATATTTCGCCAAGCGTGTTCAGGGACGTGGAGACCATGAAATGGTCATCGCCTTGAAACTGTTCCCTTATCTTAAGCGCCTCCTGGGCAAAGGGTTCAGCCTGGCGGTATTCGCCTTTGTTCATGTAGACCCTGGCAAAAACTCCCAGACTGTTGGCAAGTACCGGGCTGTCTGTTACTCCGAGATTCTGATAGATTTTAAGAGCGCGTTTTAATTTGTCCTCTGCCTTTTCATAGTCACCGAATGAATTGTAGAGCCCCCCCAGCACATTAAGACACACGGCGACGCCGTGATGATTCGGGCCTTTTTCCTCCTCAACAATGACGAGCAGTTTCTCTGCCGCATGGATCGCTTCGGCATACTTTCCCTGCTCGTTGAGCTCATTGATCTTTGCAAGTAGTACGGTGGCTTGTTCATGATCCTCCGCTTTTAAGAGAACAGGTCCTGGTTGCTGTCCAACGGTTTTGCAAGACACTATAGCAGCGATAAAAAACAAACAGATCAGTGGGACAGTATTTCGCCTTAGAAGCAAGTGATATTGTCTAATTGAAAGCAAGAGATGATCCTTTTAACCAGCTTGTTCCACGGTCTGCATCTTTTTTTCAGCCGCCTGTCTCATCCGTAAAACGTTTGATAAGACGCGCTCTAATTTTTGCGAATACATCTTATCCAGCTTCTTTTTAGATAAAATTGAAATCTCTGACTCCACGCTATTGGCCTGTTCAATCAACTGGTTTAAAATATTTTTCGCTCTATTTAATAACTCCTCTTTTTTTTCTTTCAGATATTCCGAGTCATATTCGGCCATAACGCGATCGAATTCCGCAGACAAGGAAACGACTTGTGCTGCAGAGTGAATTGTATTGGCTACTGAAACGGCAGGGGTCCCGCTTTTACTAGGATCCGCGTAGGCATTTGAATTGCAAACGATCAGAACCACAAGAAACGCCACTAAAGAAAAAGGGCATACTTTGTTTATCTTCATGGTTTTTCCCCCTTTTCGAATTTTAAGCTCAATGATTGTAAGACTAGCTCTCTTAATTAATTGTGACCCTATCGGTAACCCGTGGATTCGATTTTCCATTGGGTTCCTTCCTTCAGGTATAAGGCCTCTACTCTATAAATAAATGATTTTCCGGAACTATTGTTACCCGTTAAGACAAAACTGGCGGCAGCATCATTGTCAATAATGCTAATCTTTGTAAGTGAAGGGGTATTGAAGTTCATACCGTTGCTCTCCCACATCGGGATTCCCACATTTTCTATCCACTCGAGTTCCGGAGAATTCTTTGCATATATCTGTCTAAACATGTTCATATCTTTGGCGTTTAAGGCACGGCATCTTGCGACCATCAAATCATACAGGGCCTTCTCGTCCGGAGACTTTAGAGTATTTGGATTAATATCTTTTTTTACACATCCCCAAGTCAACATTAAAAGAAACAAAAAAAGGAAAACGAGATAGGGCTTTTTCATGGCAAATCCCTCCTTTATGCTTTTGACATAGTTTTTTGGATTATAATCCCAAAGAGGTTAATTAATAAAATAGATATCTACTGCCGATAATGATAGATAAAGCAGTATTAGCTGCACTGGTTCTCTGTGGCCAGTTTGATCGGTATGTTGCAGACAACGTCCGGTTTGAAGACTCGAGGCTTAAAGAAGATATTATATTGCTGAAAAATTATAAAGATACAATTTTAATGTCAACAACAAAATTAGCGCTGGGGTCGGGCCGCGGTATCTTCTTGATTTTTTTTAGAAAGCAATCCATTTATAGGTGTTTTTAAGGCCTATATCGCTCTTTTTGGGGTCAAAAACGGCATTATAAAAAGTCAGTCTTTCCCTGAGCACGCAACCTTTAGGAAATCATCTGCATCACATTTATTCTATAACGTCTCATGTTGTTTTTAGTATCAAAAAATGCGATATAGGCCGTAAAATGGGTATAGATTTTAATGATTTTCCTTTGATTCAAAATACATAGCGCGGCCCGACCCCAAGTCTCCAAGTCTCACTCCAGATCAAAAGGAATTCCCACCCTTTTGTCTGCGGCTACACTTCTTAACCGGGTGATTCTTTCAGCGGTCATGGGGATCCCATGGGCGAGATACTCTTTTCTTGTCTCCTGCTCTTTTTGACCGGGCAAATACATGAGGCGGTTGCCGCATCTGAGGGTCGTATCCACGGCTTCTTTGAGCCTTATTTTGGCCTCTTCCAGGGGCACGACAATATCAATGGCATAAGCTTCCAGGGTTTGTGACACCCTTTCAAGGGTGGTCCGTTTGCCCTCGCTGTCCAGAATACGAATCAATCCCGGCGCGCCTCCGCCGATGACATTATCGAGTTCGATCAGCAGGTTCAGTCCGAATCCTTTGTATCCAAAATACGTACCACCTAAGGGTGCCACCCAGAATTGGGTTTTGAAAATCTCATCAAAGGCAAGTGGGAAATTGATGTTTTCCCCTTCCGGTCCTTTGAGCAAGCCCTTTTCTACGGCTCTGAGCTTGATGGATTTCACAGAACCCAGCTTTCGGAGTGCTTCTTTTTGGGTCTCACTCCTTGCGACGCTGAGATGCACCTCGGAGAGCTTTCTCTTTTGATTCCCGAGCGGTATTGTGAACATCCCATCTGCATCCTTGATGATGCCCAGCAACTTCGCGTTAAATTTGGCGGCTTCCAAGGCCGGGCTGACCGCTCTTTGCGTTGCGGCCATATCTATGGTAACCATGCCGTTCTGGTAAGGGATTGTCCAGGCAATGGGGTTTGTGCCCAACCTCTTTTGCACCCCGTCGTATCGTTCCCGGTTCGCCGGAGATTGTTCATTGTCCATATCCTGAAGTTCAATGAACGGCTTGGTGTAAGGTGGACTAGTACATGTAACTTTGGCTGCCAGGTCATGGCTGGCGATCATTTCAGAGTAGATTCCGCAATTTCCAAAGTGGGTTGAATTCCGGATATAGGCCTTTGCATACCCAAATTTGTTTGCGGTGTGAATCAACTGCGGGATAATTTCCAAGGCGACATAGTGTCCTAAGGTGCCGTGTGCATCAAAGGATAGGATCGTCGCATACTTCTGTTTGTCTGCTGTGAAGTCCGCTATCTGAGTCCTCGCAAATTCCGACTGTCCCTCATCGTCATATAAATTAGCAATAATATCATCCAGGCTTTTGGCACCTGTGATACCATGGGCGTGGTCTCCTCTCAAATCCGCTTCCACCAAAATTTTCGCTGCCGCATAAGCTTGTTTTTTAGGAAAACCTATCTTGATTAACACGTTTTTCCCGAATTGGACGAGATCTTCTGCTTGGTAACGTTGCGAATCCATCTTTTCATCTCCTTTTTCACGGTGCCGCCCGCCGGACAGCCGGTCTGGGTACTTTTCACAGAATGAAGATTTCACCCGATGTCTTGCTTTGGTGACAATGCCGGTGGACAAGCTTCCATGGCGGAAGCTTGCTAAGTGAACATACCATTCATGCGTGATCTTTGCAAAATATCCCTTTTTCTTGACTAATTCTACTGATCTTCCGTCTTCGCTTTTAGCGAGCTTCCACCTTCGTTAATAGCTGTGGTGGACAGGTCACCGCGGCGGGCTCGCTTCCATCAAATTTGTTGGCTCTCAATCGATTATGTTGCGAATTGTTGAATTATTGACTTTGCAAAAACCGATATGCTAAAAATTTGAAACAGATTTTAAATGCACTATTTCTCGCAATGAGATGTGGGGTTTTTAGTTTTATAGCTCTTGTATTTTACTTATATCCAAAGCCAGGCAATAAAAGGCTCAACATGATGTGCAACCTGTCAAGACGAGAAATGCTGAGGTTTTTTGCAATCGTGCTTCCGGCGTCTCTATTGGGTTTTAAAACTAGAGACTACTTCGATAAGGAACTCGTTTGTGTTCATGTCTACGACCCCAGCCAAAAATTGCCTGAACCCTTACTGGCTCAATCCCGGAAATTCGGTCAACGATCATCTGATATTGAATACTTCCAAATCGGGCTGCCAGAGTTGATCTTATGCCGAACAAAAATAAGACTGCTTGAAATGTTTCAATACTTTTGGCCGGTCACACGCTCTGAAGTAAAACAGCTGCAAGGATTGGTAAAGATTGTCTATAAACAGCCTGTTATTGAGGAGACCGTCGCAATCGGAGATTTGGAAAAGATTTTAAAGGAGCAAAATAATCTTCGACAGAGCAAAAAAGAGGGTTTGGCTGTTATTTTAACCTTAAATGACTATACAAAATCTGCGTGCTCTGATTTAATTGAAATTTTCCGCACCAATAAGATCGAAGAGCTGATCATTTTTAAAGATCCATCTCGACCTCCATATCTTTGTAGCCATCCGTCACAGCAAAAAGGCTTCAAACGGCCACCTCCAATCGGCGCACAATAGGCAAAATTGTGCCGGGGTGCTGTTATGAAAATATAAATTTTTGAAAAATAGGGGCCAAACCGAGTCCTCTATAATCAATGATCAAGACGCGACCTACGATTTTCATACGTTCGGAAAGGGGCCCAAATGAATTTCTTTATTGGATTACTATCCGGCATTGCCGCATCATTGGGATATACCGGGCTGGCTAAAAGATTATTCTCCGATCCCGACAGACCACCGTGGATATCTGAGTATTATGTCAGAAGTATTTGGTTGGAACTGGCCGGGTTCTATGATCTGTCCGCCAACCCCCCATTCACCGAAAACGACGCCAAAGCTGAAATAGTCATCGTCGGCGGAGGATTGACTGGATTAAGTTCTGCCTATCATCTCAAAAAGCGTTTCCCTGATAAACGCATCGTCTTGCTCGAAGCTGCACGTTGCGGATACGGGGCCAGCGGCAGAAACGGCGGTATCTTGCAGGATTTTGATAACACCCTGATCATGGATATCTACCAAAAAAAAGGCCGCAAAGCCGCCCAGCACTACTTTAAAGTTGACAGACAAGGACCGATACTCGTTCGCACATTGATTAAAGACCATAAAATAGATTGCGACTTGGAGGAATGCGGACTGATCGAATTGGCCCTGGACCAGGGCGACATGAAAAGACTGATCAAATACCATGAAGACTGGAAAAGCCTGGGCATCGCATCACGCATCATGAACCGGGAAGAACTCAGACAAGAAATCATATCTGATCGCTATTGCGGCGGGTTACATAAAGACCGCAGTGCTGTCCTTAATCCTGCCAAATTCGCTTTAGGGTTAAAATCGGTTTTAGAAACGTTGGGCGTTGAAATATTTGAATGCACCAAAGTGGTTTCAATTCAACCCGGAACAACAATTAAAATAGAAACGGAATTTGGAAACATCACCTCGGAGGCAATTGTTCTGGCTACAAACGCCTACTCTCACAGAATCGGCTTTTTTAAAAACCGTATCTTCCCGATGGCGACCTATATTATAGCTACGGAACCGTTGCGTGAAGAACAGATGTCCTCCATCGGTTGGAGAGGCAGAAAGGCGATGTTCGACATCCGTCGCGAGTGTAATTATTTCCGGCTTACAAGTGACAACCGTATTGTATTTGGGGGAGGCTTATCTCCTTATTTCTATAAGAATGCAATCAGCAGCGGCAACTACAGACCATCTTTGAATAGATTGGAATCTGATTTCTTTAAAATTTGGCCACAACTCAAAGGTGTCAGAATTACCCACAAGTGGGGGGGAACACTGGCTATGACTTTAGATTTCCATCCGACAATTGGCGTGATGGGCGATAAAAAAAACATATTTTACGGCGTGGGCTATTCGGGCCATGGCGTCAGCTGGAGCCAGCTGTCCGGAAAAATCATCAGCCAACTATACGCCAATGAAGATACCGAACTTACAAGCTTCTATTGCACAAACAAAATTGCGCCTTATCTGCCACCGGAACCGTTTCGAAAAGTCGGCTACCATTTATTCAAGAGATTTCTCTTGTAGTGATCTTAAGCAATGAGGTCAGTTATAGTTATGGTCGGGCCGCGATATCTTTTTGATATTTATAGAAAAGGGATCCATTTATAGGTGATATTGAGGCCTATACCGCGCTTTTTGGGGTCAAAATCGGCATTATGGAAAGTTACTCCTGAGTGGGGAATCTCCAGGCACGTTTCTGCATGATATTTATTCTATAGCGTCGTTTTTAGTATCAAAAACTGCGATATAGGCCCTAAAATAGACCTAGATTTTAATGATTTTCCTTTGATTCAAGATATATAGCACGGCCCGACCCCAACAGGTCAATACGTTGCGGTTTGAGCTATTCCGTGATATTGTGCATTAATATTTTCAACCTACACCTGATCTTGTCCTGAATTGACTCTGCAAGCTGGCATGCTATTTATTATTCCGGGCTAATACGATTGCTGCCCCCATTATCTTTTTAAAAATTGGAGATAACCATAACATAGATATAAATTTACCAAATCCTGATATGAATTTAAAATACAAGCCTCATACGCCTCGGCTGAAAATCGTGGACCAATACATCCGGGAGTTGTTTAGAGATGAGTTGCCAGGAGTCATTAAATTTCATGATGCCGATCATACACTTCATCCCACCAGAGGAGTCGTTGCGGTTGCCAACAGGATTGCAGTATCTGAAAGTATTTCCGAACATGATAGGGAACTGTTAATTACCGCGGCCTATTTTCATGACACTGGGTACATCAGAGAATATGATAAAAATGAGCCGATTGCTGCACGAATGGCAAGCAGAATTCTTAAAATAATCGGTTATAAGCCAAACGAAATCGAAAAGATTCAAAAGATGATACTATCCACAGATCTTGCGTGTGAACCGAAAACCCATCTTGAAAAGATCCTTTGTGATGCCGATCTTGACAATCTGGGCAGAGAAGATTTCTTTAAATTGGATGGAAAATTAAGGGAAGGACGTCGTGCAAGAGGAATAGATGTCAGTGATGACGCAAAATGGTACAAAGGTACCCTCGAAATTATAAAAAATCACCAATATTATACTGATTCTCAGAAGAAGTTGCGAGAAAAAGGCAAGCAAGAAAACATCAAGAAGCTCTTAGACAAATTGAAAAATATTGAAAAAAGACAAACAAGAGGGGACAAGAGAAAATGGACGGTATAAAACGAATAATCAGCATGTCGGCTCTTATTCTTGCAGTCATCTCAGCAATAGCCTCAGCACCATTCGCATATGGAGCTGAAAAAGTAAGTCGCCCTTTCGAGTATTCCGGTTATTCCTATCCGGAGTATGAAGGTTTTAAAAAGTCGTCCGAATTTGTAATAATGTCCGACGGTACAAGGATTGCAGTGGATTGGTTTTTACCCTCAGATTACACAGGAGCAGGCACCGCACCAGATGAATTCCCGGTGGTGTTTGAATACACGCCTTATCAGCGCGCTAGAATAGATCCGGAAAGCGGCGCAATCAGAGATGCTTCCGATGACAAGCTGAACCAAATGCTGCTTTCTTACGGTTATGCGATTGTTGCTGTGGACATGCGCGGGTGCGGTGCATCGTATGGCTGGATGGCTGATTTTATGCTGCAAATATGCGATGACGGCAAACAACTCGTCGATTGGATTGCCGGCCAATCATGGTGTGATGGAAATGTTGGAATGAGTGGAGGTTCGTATCTTGGCTGGTCTCAACTTTGCGTCGCCCAGCATGCGCCCGAAGCCCTAAAATGCATCATACCGGCAGTCGTCCCATTGGAAGGATTCACCGGCGAAGTTTATCCCGGTGGAATTTATGGCTATGCCTTCATGCAGCTTTGGTCAGGTGGAATGTACTTTGCGTTGCGGAATTGGCACATTCCTGGTCTTGTAGACCCAACAGCACCAGTTATCGATGAGGATCAGGATGGGCAGCTTGTTGACGAAATTCCAATAGATCAAAATGGCAACGGCACTTTTTTAGATGATTTTCCACCTCAATATCCTGACGGGCTCGCACGCCAGAGACATTATTATTATCTAGCCACGTTGTCACACGCGGCCCATCCGGGCGGTGCGCCCGGAAACTACGACTACGACAAATGGGCATCTCAGGCATTCTTCATTGATGCTCAGCGGCCAGTGGATGGTGCCACAGCGCCTGACCTCTGTGCCAATTTTATTCCTGCAATTATGGACTCGAAAATCCCTATTTATCATGTTGGAGGATGGTTTGACGGCTTTGCACGCGGAAGCTTTGAATTATACTCCACAATGAAAAACACCAATCCATCGAGAATACTCATGCGGCCCTCCTATCACGGCCCTGTATCTCCGGGTTTTGCAGAGCTTTTTGAAATAGATATAGATGAATATGAAATGGGTCTGAACATTGAAGCCCTGCGGTGGTATGACAGATGGTTGAAAGGAATAGCAAATGGAATTGATGACGAAGATCCCATCCTCATCTATGTGATGAATGGAAAAGGATGGCGTCAGGAAGAAAGCTGGCCTCTGCCACGACAACGAATGCACAGATACTATTTCAAGAAACGTAACAGACTGTCCAAGATAAAACCCTGTACAGTAATGACAGATAGATCAGATGATTATGTGGCCGATTTTACACACAACTCTGGTTGGGAGCCAGAACTGGACGTTAGTTGGTTGAATATTGTCAGCTTGTTGCTGAGAAAAAAATTACCTGTAACCAATTCATTTTATGCGAATCGATATTTGGCATTGGCGGGGCCGGCACCTACAGGCTTGCCCATAAGAACAGAGTTGGACGATAAATGCCTGACTTACACGTCAAAACCAATGGCAAGGGACACAGAAGTCACGGGACATCCAATTATCCATCTTTGGGTTTCATCCACAGCTGATTATGGTGATCTATATTTTTATTTGGAAGATGTAGATCAAAATGGTGAAGCTATTTTGATTTCAGAATATCCATTACGGGCTGGATTCGCTGCTCTTCATGACAATGACGAAATAATAACGACTGGAGATGATGTAGATGTTTTACCCGATCTCCCATGGCACGGATATGCGGAGGCTGATTATATAGATGGTATTTTCGCTGATGATAATATTGTAGAGATCGTCAATGACTTACATCCTACCTCTTGGGTATTTAAAGAAGGGCACAGAATTAGGGTCTCTATCGCCTGTGCGGATTGGCCCACATTTAGATTGCATCCGGATCTATGTCCGAGCAATAAACCGCATAGGTGCTTGGTCAACCCAATTATCACCGTTTATCGGGATGCCAACTTTTCTTCATACATCGAGTTGCCCGTAGTAACAAGATGAAACCCCACTAGAGATCAAAATTGGGGGTCAGCTGAATTATTAAATTATGGTCGGGCCGTGATATCTTGCTGATATTTATGAAAAAGATATCTATTTATAGGTGTTTTCGAGGCCTATATCGCGCTTTTTGGGGTCAAAATCGGCATTTAAGCTTTCGTTGATTAGATAAGTAGATGAATAGTAAAATCATTAGTGGACCCGGTTGTAGACGGCCTTGGCCCAATGACTGCCAAAATCAAATTCGATCGCACGGACATCCGTCAAACTCCTTGACTCGAATACAATTATTTTGGTATCTATCTATATAAATAGTTAATGCTATACCCTAACCTGAAGCTGACTAGGAATTGAATTTTTCCTGATATTCCCTCTGATGCTCAAATTGTGCCTGCCGGCGCGCGCGTAATTACGCCGGAGGCACACAAATCCTCTTGATTTTCCATTTTGATAATACGCTAGCCCAAATTAAGAGGTAGCCATGAACTGAATTGCCAAAACCTTATTTCTCATTTCGAGAAGTGGGGTTTTTATTTGCCCCTCAATTTTAACCCTTTATTTTGTCTATTGAGGATCAAGATATGATAACTTCACGAATCGCCCGGCTTTTAAAAATTCTCAGAATAACCGTTATAATAACACTTCTCATAGGCTTTGTATGGTTTCTCGAATGGATGCCTAATTTTAAGAAATTTGTAGGAGCTGCTGCTGTTTCTTTTCTACAGATCGCATCTGTAATTCTCATACTGTGGTTAGGTTACCGGTGGTGGCGTCAACAGAGAACACCTTCTAAGATATTTCGATTCCGCAATTTGACCGGGGATGTTGATAAGAAAGAAGAATACGATGCTTTGGCATATAATTTTGCCGACCTGCTTGTGCTGGAAATAAACCGAATTATTAATATACGCCACAGTGAGGATGTTATTCCTCAGTCTATTGCAATACGTCAGCTGGCCCTGGGAAAGAAGAAAGTTCCAAGATGGGACATCACTACTTCCAGGCCCTCCTCAAGTGCAAAAACAATAACTGACGACCAGCTACGGGGCGCAGTGGAAAGAGTAGGTGACTTTTCATTCGGTCCCATTAATGTACCGTTAGGGAATCTCCTTAGTCTCGTATTACAGGCCGTTCAGGGAGGGGGGATCTCGGGTAGTCTTCAAAAATATGGAGCTGTTCTGTCTATCGTCGCTACCCACAAGAACAATATATGGGAAGTAAGAAGTGACAGTTTACCCATTTCGGCTCAAGGTGAAGAAACTGTTGCGCAAGAACTGGCCCACCAGTTAGCTTATAAAATACTGGCTGATATTTTAACAACCACTACTCGTGACTGGCGTAGCTTCCGTGAGTTAACCGATGGTTTGGTTCAATATCGGCGGTATTTAAAGAGTGGTCGTCGCAATTTCAAAGCATTAAAAAAAGCACAGAAGTTTTTCGAACACGCTATTGTTTTTGATCCTCAATACGCCTGGGCTTTTTTCAACCTCGGATTAACCTATGATGAGGAAAATGAAATAAATTCGGCCATAGAAATGTATAAAATAGCAATAGAGTTGGACCCGCAGTTAACTGAAGCACATTTTCATCTGGGTCGTGTAAATTTTGAAACCGGTAAATTGCCTGAAGCTATCAATTCCGGAGAAAGGGCAGTTGAACAAATTAAGCTTTCCAAAAAGCTTTTTCTGCCGGCTCGCACATCTCTGGCCGGTTGGCTTGAGAGTGCCTCAAGAATCGAAATACAAGAAGGCTATTACGAGGCAGCCCGCGATTACTGTCAAAGATCAATTGCTCATTATAAAGCTGCCCTGGATGAATATGAACAGCTACTTAAAAAAGCGAGCCGTCACAAACAAGATTCCCTTGTCGCTATTGATGATTTAAACGCAGATTATAAACAAACCTGGCTCAAAATCAGCAAAGCCTATATATTATTAGCCCAGATTAATGAAGTACTGATTGTATCTGATACCATCCGACGCAAGTCGGTCAAAAGAATTTTCAAAAAAGCCGAGCAAGCCCTGAAGCGCGCGCTTAACCTTGAGCCCGATAACATTGAGATTCTCCTGGAGCTGAGCTGGTATTACAGAGATCAAGAAAATGTCGAATTGTCCCATCAATACTTAGAGAGAGCAGAAAAATTAAATCCCGAAGATACATCCGTTTTCAGAAGTTTTGGTGAGTCTTTTCTTCGACCAAGTACTGACGCTTTAATCAAAATGATTGGTGATAACGACTCCAGGGACGATCAATTAAAGGGAAATGGAACCACAATAGATTCCGAGGAAATTCTTGATGGGCTGACATTGGCAGGCCAAAACTTTTACAATACACTTAAACGTGAATTAGAGCAGGGTGAACCAACGTTGGAAACGTGGTTGCAACTGGCAGGTGTACAAGGCGGAGTTGCTGTATTCAAGTCAGAGGTTAAAAAGGATCAAAGCTATCAAGATGATATCAACTTTACAATTGCATTGCTCGGAAAAGCAATGTTTTTGTTCCCCTTTGAACCTGAGGTTTATGCCCAACTGGCCAACGCATATATAATAAAACAACGGTTAGAAAGCCGGTTTAAAGAAAGCGATACGACTGACGATGAACCCTCAGAGGAAGAAACAAATGATCGCAGTGGCGAAATTTCCAATCATAATGGCATAGTATCCGACACGCAAAGAATGATCGATGTGTATAATGCGCTTCATGATATGATAAGTCTTCCAGGAGGCAATCAATCAGAATACCTTATACCTGAATTAGGTAAATTGGCGTTCAACATTGAAAAAGATAAATTGATTGGGGAAGAAAAAGCACAAATTCCGCCTCCCGAGGAGGCCAGAGATGATAGAGTTGTGCAGTTATACTTGTGGCTGTTTGGCTGGTTGCTTGTAAAAGCCGGACTTTCTGAAACCGCGATGCCTTATCTAAATCGGGCACTGAAAATGGGATCCTTTCCGGAAGCGGAAATAATCGGGTATGAGCTTGGAAATATATTTAGAGAATTAAAACATTGGGAAGAAGCTGTGGATTACTTTAACAGCGTGGTAGAACAAGATCCCTATTTCTGGGAAAGTCGAATCTCTCTTGCCGAAACCTATTTTGAATGGGCAGAATACGACAAAACTTTTAAGAACGCCTATGAAAAAGCTATCGAGGTATACGACCAGGCAATTGCTTATGCCGGAATGGATGTTTACAGGATGGCACAGGTTCTGGCCGGCAGGGCTGAAGCCTATCGACTGAATGGCGAATTAAATCCAGCCATTCAGGATTGCCAGAAGGCAGCAAGTCTTGTACCGGCTTACGAATACCCGTATATGGTTCTGGCAATGATATACATGGATTTGTATGATTATGATAAAGCCATCGAAAATTGGAATTCAGTCGCTGATCTAATACCAGATGTACAATTGTTTGAATATCATCAAGGTCTTGGAAATGCATACTTTCAGAAATACCTTACCATGAGTGATCAAAAAGATTCCGCAGATTTATTAGAAAAGGCTATCAATGCATACGAACAGGCTATTCATTTATGTGAATCCAATACGGTGAATGCAGCCAATACCGCAGCAGCTTTAGGTAATACGCACTATATTTCAAAAAATTATATGAGTGCGAAACTTGCCTATCAAAGATCAATTGAACTCGGCAGAAATTTGCCTGATGTTTATCGATTCCATATTGGATTGGGTGAGGTTTTTGTAAAACTCAAGTCATTTGGGGAGGCGGAGCAAGAGTTTAAACGCGCGATAAAATTTTGTGAGGAAAACTTAAAGAAGGCTCAAGAAGATAAAAATAAAACAAAGTCATCGATATATGCGGAAGGATTGGGCACGGCATGCAATCTTCTGGCATATGACATCCATGCAGAGCGGACTATAAAACTAGATGAAGGTCTGATGTGGGTGAATAAGGCTCTGGAAACATTAGAATGGATCGACAACAAAGATCAATTAAATGAAATAAAAGGAGCATATCTTGATACACGCGGCTGGATTTTCTACAAGCAGAAAGAATATGATAAAGCCCTGCAAGATTTAGAGCAAGCTTTAGAGTTGACCAAGGGAACTGCATATGAACATGCCCATTTAGCACTTGTTTATGAGAGAAAAGCCGAGTTGATTACTTCTGAAGCAGAACGAGCAATATTTTTAGATTTGGCCAGGGAGCAATGGGAATTTGTTCGTGACATGGACAGTGAAGGTGAGTGGGCAGATAGCATTAATAAATATATGGACAGATAGGCGATACTTCATACAAGTGAAGGAATAAGCGAATTATGAATTAGGTCGGACCGCGATATCTTCCTGATATTTATGAAAAAGAGGTCCATTTATAAGCACTTTTTAGGCCTTTATCACACTTTTTGGGGTCAAAATCGGCATTATAGAAAGTTACTCTTTCCTGAGTAAGGAAACCCCCGGGCACGCTTCTGCATGAAATTTATTCTATAACGTCGTTTTTGGTATCAAAAACTGCGACATAGGCCCTAAAATGGACCTATATTTTAATGATTTTCTTTTGATTCAAGATACATAGTACGGCCCGACCCCAGATCACCCAGATCACCCCTTAAG
>JASFPE010000038.1:0-20346 GCA_050116155.1 Desulfobacterales bacterium | reverse complement strand
AAATGGATGTTCAAACTGGGTACAATCTTTCAATTTTACAATAATTGTTATAATATCAAACAATTATACTACTTTATAATCATTACGATTTGGGTAATAACATCATTCGGGGCTGACGTGAAAAATATCGGTTGAATCGTTTCATTTATGTTACATTGTAATGTTACATGTTGCAATAATTTAACAATTCATCTATAACTATCTTATGAAAACAGATAACGATCCACGATTTTTTCCCGTAATTTTTCAATCCATTCCCCATGGTATATTTACCATTGACGAACATGGACGCATAACCTCATTTAATCAGGCTGCCGAACAAATCACCGGATTCCAGGCTTCTGAAGCCATCGGCAAACGTTGTTATGATGTTTTCAGAACCGACATCTGTCAACAGGACTGCCCCCTCAAGCGCAGTGTTCGCACCATGGAGAAAATCGAAGACCGCGAGGTAACCATCCTTACCCGGGATGACAAAAAGCTTGTTATTTCCATTTCCACCGCGGCCATGACCGACGATGTGGGCAATGTTTTGGGGGGAGTCGAGATGTTTCGAGATCTTTCCCAGGTTATCGAACTGCGAAAAAAACTCGAAAAATCATATGTTTTCGAGGGTATCGTCAGCAAGAATCTGCAGATGCAAAAAATTAAGGAACGAATACCGCTTTTTGCAGCCAGTCCCAGCACGGTGCTGATTGAAGGCCCAAGCGGTACCGGAAAGGATCTGGTTGCTCGGGCCATCCACAACTTAAGTCCCCGAAATGATGGCCCTTTTGTTACCGTTAACTGCTCGGCGTTGCCGGATAATCTTCTGGAATCCGAACTTTTCGGATATGTTCAGGGCGCTTTCACCGACGCCAAAAAAGACAAGCCCGGCCGATTTCAACTGGCCCATACCGGAAGCATCCTGCTGGATGAAATCGGTGAGATCTCTCCGGCGTTGCAGGTTAAGCTGTTGCGGGTTTTACAGCAGCGGGAATTCGAACCATTGGGTGCCACCCGGACGGTAAAAGTGGATGTCCGCGTCATTGCGGCCACCAACAAAGACCTGGAAGAAGCCGTAAAAAAGGGTTCTTTTCGAGATGACCTTTACTATCGGCTCAACGTCATTCGAATTCAAATCCCGGCACTTTCCGAACGCAGGGAAGATATACCCCTGCTGGTGAATCATTTTATCGATCACTTTAACCGGCTGCAGGGCAAAAGTGTTACCAAGATCAGCGAACCGGCCCTTGCGGCATTAATGACCGCGCCATTACCCGGCAATATCCGTGAACTTGAAAATGCCATTGAATATGCCTTTGTCATCTGTCAGGACGACAGCATTGAATTACACCACCTGCCGCCACAATACTCTGATATTAAACGGCAATCCCATGACATCTCCAAAGTTGTTCTTTTCGATTCGGCGGAAAGAGATGTCATCCGAGCGGTCCTCAAGCGCAATCATGGCAACCGGACAAAAGCCGCCCGGGAACTGGGTATTTCCCGCCAAACCCTCTGGCGAAAAATGAACCGCCTAGGCCTCACCACCTAAATTTCCCTTTAAAATCCAAAATTATTAAAACTGGCACATAGTTTGTATTAGCGAATGTCAGTTAAATCCTAATTACAAAAAGTTATAGAAATTCGAATGCAATAGACTAAAGGAGGAAAGTGATGGCCCTAATGACCCCGGAACAATTTGAAGAGAGTTTGAAACAGCTGAAACCGCGCGTATTTATGAATGGAAAAGCGGTCGAAAGTATTCTGGAAAACAGGAATACACGCACCGTTGTGGAAGCGAACAAAGCCAGTTATGCCTGGGCCCTGGATCCAAAGTATAAAGATATTATGTCTTGCTACTCACCGTTGATTGACGATGTGGTCAACCGCTACACCCATGTCAGTGCCAGCATCGATGATTTGGTCAAAAAGGCTGAAGCGGGCACGTTTACGGCTGAAATGCTGGGCACCTGTATCTATCGGTGCGTAGGATACGATGCTTTTCATTCTCTGGCCAGCACCTGCTGGGAGATGGACAGGGATTTGGGAACAGAATATCATCCCCGCTTTCTGGAGTATTTAAAGAAAGTGCAAAAAGAGGACCTTTCCGTTGCCGGTGCGCTGACCGAGCCGCGGGGCAAGCGCAGCCAAAAGACCCTGGACTGGCCGGATCCGTATCTTTCATTAAAAATGGTAGATAAAAACAAAGACGGCATCGTGGTGCGGGGCGCCAAGATAAACATCAGCGGTGCCTTTGCCAGTCATGAACTTGTGGTATTGCCCCAGGCCGCCCACTTTGAGGGCGAAGAAGATTACGCCATCGCATTTGCCATACCCACGGATGCCGAAGGCATCACTTACGTTTGCCAGTATTCTCCTTATTCCGCCGAAAGAGATCTGGCCGATGATATTGAGGAACTCGGCAATCCGGTTTTTGGCCAACGCGAGACCTCCATGGTCATTTTCAACGATGTCTTTGTCCCCTGGGAACGAGTATTTCATTGCGGGGAATATGATTATTCCCTGAAACTGGTGACCCGCTTTGCCAAAACTCACCGCATGACCTGCGGCGGTACCTGCAAAGTGGGATTTATGAATCAGATTATCGGAGCATCGAAATTGATCCAGGAATATAAAGGACTTGAAGATGCCACCCATATCAATGATCAGCTCATGGAAATGGTGGTATTAAGGGAGACCGGCCGTGCCTGCGGTTTGGCCTCCGCCCAGAAGGGTGCCGAAGAACCGGTTGGCTCCGGCGTATTTTTGCCGGACGAGTTGATGAGTAACGTTTCCAAATTGAACATCTGCAATGCCTTCTGGCGGGTGATGGCCCTGGCCGGCGACATCGGCGGCGGACTGATCGTGACCATGCCCTCGTTGAAAGAATTGAAAAATCCGGAAGTCCAGGATTACGTGCAGGAATTCTATAGTTTCGGTTCGGATGAGCCCACCGAAAATATCATGAAAGCCCATAAGCTTTTACAACACTGGGCGGCCGGACAGCACGGCGTTGCCACCTGGCATGGTGCCGGACCCGTCATGGCCAACAAGATCATGTTGCAGCGGGTTATTGACTATGAGCATGATAAGGATATCGTCAAACAGACGTTACACTTGAAGGAAAACTAATTTTATAACGGATCTGAAAGCCGGTGAATCTTTATTTCCCTCTTTCTTTTATTAGGGGATTAGGGGCAATGTCTGTTTCACTGGATATTGCCGCTGCTTTTTGTGAAGCGGGTCCGTCCGCCGGCTCGGCTAGCTCAGATACCGCATCACCGATGTTGTAACCGGTGACAAACATCTCCGAACAAATCAACAATTGCGCCCCCTGTTGGGCTGCGGATGTTGCAGCCCTGCGCAAGATCTTCAGGTTTTCTTCTTTCGATCCGGCTATTCCTTCACATTGGTAGATCGCGATTTTCATATCTTTTATTATCCCTAAATGAGTTGGATTCTATTTTATTTTTTCTTTTTTGACAGGATTTTCAGGATTTTTTATTCAGTTAATCCGGTAAATCCTGTCTAAAAAATAAGGATTAAGATTAGAATCCATTCCTTAATCGTATTATTTATCTTCGGGATTTAGGGCGCCTAGCAGCTTCGGTAAATCACCGAAACGCCCGATCAACCCGAAAATTAAGGCGGCCAGTAGTACAAATACCACCGTCACCGCGGCCATCACCGGTGTATAGCCGTAGCGCAGGGAATTAAATATTTTGATGGGCAGGGTCTCTACGGTAAAACCGGCCACCATATAGGCCACGATGTATTCGTTGAGGCTTAAAACAAAGGCAAAGGCATACCCGGAGATCATGTAAGGGCGAATCATGGGGAAAATGATTGTGTGAAAAACCGTACGCGAATTGGCGCCCATGGTTTCTGCGGCTTCGACGATTTCGTGGTCGATGGATTCAAAACCCAGCGAAATGGTGACCAGCGGGAGGGTGACGAAAAAAATAGCGTGGGAGATCATGGTGGCGACCATATTTCCGTAAAGGCCCACGGTCACCCAGAAAGAAAGAAATCCCAGGGCGGTGATGACCGGCGGCAGGATAAACGGTGAGATGCCCAGCGTAAACAGGGCCCGGGCGTAAAACACCCGATAGCGCCACAAAAAATAGCCCAGTGGCAGGGCGATTGACAGTGCCAGCAGGCTGGATGTGAAAGCAATGGTCAAACTGTTTTTGACCGGGATCAGCCAGCTGTTTTCGGTCAAGAGCTCCACATACCAGCGCAAGGACAAACCTTCCGGCGGGAAAAACAAGCGTTTTTTGGCATTCAGCGAAACCCCGGAGACCACCACCAGTGGTCCGCTCAGCAGAAATAGCACGAAGCCTAAAAATACGTTGCGTAGGGTTTTGCTCATGTTTCGTTAGTCCATAAAGATTGAAATAAAGTTATTTGTTTTTGCCTTTACCGATCATCATGGTTAATGCGACGAGCACAAGGCTCACAAGCATAAAAAATATCGCCATGGCCGCTGCCAGCGGCATATTGGTTTGATAAATGGCCGCATCAGTGATCAGTACTGAAAGTGTCCAGTGCCGGGGGCGACCGAGAATCTGGGGCAGCAAATAGGCTCCGAGGGTGAAGACAAACACCATGACGAATGCCGCAACAATGGCATTGCGCAGTGACCCGACAACCACTGAAAAAAAAGTGCGAACCGGAGAGGCTCCCAGTGTTTGGGAGGCTTCTGGTAAGGCTGGATCAAGTCGTGAGAGCGGCGGGTATAGAACCAGCACCGTATAAGGGAAAGCCAGATAACAGATTCCAAAAATCAACGCGACAAAACCCGGATACCACGCCACGGGGCGTTCCATCAGTCCGAGCCAGACAAAGATGTTTGATAAACCAGCCGTCCGAGACAACAGCAGCGACCAGGCAAAGCCAACGATGACCTCCGATAGAGACAAAACCGACATCAGGAGAACCAGCCAGACCACCTGGATGCGCCGCTTCATACGGGTTATAAAATACGTAAACGGAAATCCGATGGAGACACACACGGCAGCAGACAGCCCGGCCACAAACAATGAAAACACAAGGGTTCGACCAAACAGCACCGAGAAGAGATTTTTGTAATTGTTCAGTTCAAAGCCGGGAATGTAAAACCCGCCGGGCTGGCGGTGAAAAAAGCTGACGGCCGCCATGAGGCCGAAGGGGACAATAAAAAAAATCCCGAGCATTAAGGCTGGGTATGCCAAAGTCAAATGCGCCCGTACGCCTTTGGGTTTTTCACCGATCATGATCTCAGTACCACACAGGCAGCTTCCGGCAAAACCGCGGTGGCAGTATCGCCCTGTTTGACGGCCGGCCTTCCCTTGGGGGTTGATTGGCTGACAATTTGAATCCCGGCGCAATCCAGATAAATCTCGACGCTGGATCCAACATCTCGAATAAAAGAAACGCTGCCTCGCAGGCGATTATTTCCTTCTTCAATGCCCGGCAGTACGTGAACCTCTTCGGGGCGTATCGAAACGGTAACCTTGGTATCGAGAGCCATCCCATCGGGCATTTCAGCCACCTCCAGGCACGTTGCGCCAATCATTACTTCTCGTGATCCCATGTAGCTGCCGTCCAAAAGATTGCTGGTGCCGATGAAATCGGCCACAAAGGTATCAGCCGGGTTGCGATAAATCTCGAGCGGCGAGCCCATCTGGTGCACGCGATTATCCGTGCCCATCACCACCACCAGATCAGACATGGTCATGGCTTCCCGCTGATCATGCGTGACGAGGATGGTGGTGATTGCCAGGCGCTGTTGTAACATGCGCAACTCAACCTGCATATTTTCTCGCAATTTGGCATCCAGCGCTGAAAGCGGCTCATCAAGCAGAAATAGGCGAGGTTCAATGGCCAACGCACGGGCCATTGCGACCCGCTGTCGCTGTCCGCCGGAAAGCTGAGATATATGCCGATCAATAAGGCCGGATAATTTTACAAGATCCAGTAATTCTTCAGCCCGCTGTCGCCGGGCGGTTTTATCAGTTTTGCGCACCCGCAAGCTGTAGGTGACGTTTTCACCCACGGTCATATGGGGAAACAATGCCAGCGATTGAAAGACCATGCCGAAGTTGCGTTTGTGAGCCGGCGTATGGGTAATATCCTCTTCATTCAGCAGGATTCGTCCGCGACTGGGTTTTTCCAACCCGGCGATCAGGCGCAATAGAGTGGTCTTGCCGCATCCAGAAGGTCCCAGGAAACAGACAAATTGACCATCAGGTAATAAAAGGTCCACATCGCGAACCGCTACTACGGAACCAAAATTTTTATCAATATTTTCAAGCGATAATCCGGCCATAAAATTTTATCATCTTAGAAGACTTGATTATTTGGGCCGCGCACAGCTGTTTGGCTTCTCCTAGACGAATCGATCAAGGAGTGTTGGAGCAATGGAGTAGTGGATTATTGTAAATTCTAAATAATAAATAACAATTCACAAATAACAAATAACAAATAAATAACAATGACCAAAATACAAAATTGATGAACTCCAAAAAAATCGAAAATGTCTTTTACGGTCATTCCCGCGAAGGAGACTGTGTCGCAATTCAAAAAAGCGCTCAAATTCTGTCTGTCATGCCGGACTCGATCCGGCATCCAGTTGCATAATAATCTGAAAAAGCACTGGATAGCGCTAAAGCTTCACTTCGTGCCCGGGTCAAGCCCGGAATGACAAAAACAGCAAATGCGTGGTTTTGCTAATTGCGACACAGTCTGGGAAGCGGGAATCCAGTGATTTCCAAGAGGTCTGGACTCCCGCTACCGGATCAAGTCCGGCACAAGCTTCGCGGGAGTGACGGTATTCGGGACTTTTTACGAGACCATCAATATTGAGATTTGAAATTTATTTGTAATTTGGGCTTTTAGAACAAGGAATGGGGCCGGATATCGGCTCCATTCCTCCTTGGTTTACAGAGAGTTTAACTTATTTAGTGACCATCTCCGTCCACTTCTGATTGACCCAGTCGCTCAAATCACCGGTGTAAATATCGTATCGCGGGACAATCGGTGGAATCGCGCTGGAAACAGCATTGAATTCTTCGTCCGAAAGACCGGTAACATCGCGCTTGACCGTGGGTGCGGTGCCGACTTTGCGGGACAGTTTGGCTTGGATTTCCGGACGGCACATGTAGTCGATAAAAATGTAAGCCTCTTTAAGTTTTTTGGATGCCTTGGACACCGCCCAGCTTCCGGAGTCGTAAACACCGCCTTCCTTCGGGAAGGTGGAGCGCACGGGGTGACCGTCGGCTTTGGCCAGTCCGGTAACATCGTGGTAATATTGACCCATGGGAATTTCCCCGGATTGAAGTGCCTGCTGAAACTGGCCTTCATCCCGGTACCATAATTTCACATTAGGCTTAATCTCGGTCAGCTTGTTTAACACTTTGAGGATACCTTCCTTGGAGTTAAGGATATCGGAGCCGCCGAAAAAGGTTTTAGCCGTGATTTCCATAAGAAATGAATTGGATACCAGAGCAAGTAAGCCTAAAGAGTTCTTCTTATCCGGCTTCCACATATCGCCCCAGGATGTGGGGGCCGTCTTGAAGACCTCGGTATTGGAGACCAGGGTGATATACCATCCTACCGCACCGATACCGCTGACACGTCCATCGGGATAGCGATTGATATTTTGGGGTAGAAGGTGTTTGTGATTGGGAATTTTTTTCAAATCATAAGGCGTCCACAACTGCGTTCTCTGGCCCCTGAGCATTACGGTTTGGGACATCATGGAAACGTCCGCCGGGGCTTGCCCGGCGCGGGCGGCCTGTTCCAGCTGCACCAGCCAAGCTTCGCCGGTGGGCTCGGCGATGGATTCGATCTGAATACCCGTTTCTTTGGTGAAATCAGGATAGATGTGCTTGTCGAAGGAATCTTTAAAATAACCACCGTAGGTGCCTACTTTTAGCGTCTCAGCGGTAAGGCCCGAAGATGCTCCGAGTAACGCGATGCAGGCGAAGAGCATTGTCGACATGATTAATATTTTTTTTATCATGACAGTTTTCCTCCTTTCTGTTGATTGTTCTAATGCAAAAATTCTAAGACTTGACCATAATAAAAGTCTTTGTGGCGGGAAACTTACCTGAGATGCATAACATTTCACCAAATTAGAAATCAAGAACAAAAACCCAAAAATTCATAACCTTTTGAATTTATAAAAATAAACACAAGATTCTCAGGAAAAGGGTTTCATGATTTATATACAAGTATAATTCATTAAATAAATATAGTTTAATAAATTGAATCCATATAAAAATGAAAACGATCGTAATTTTTTTCTTGACATTCGTTTCTTAACAAATTAAATGAATGTTCAATTAATTTTTTACGATAAAATTTAAAATTATGCGAAGTTATCAAAAAGCTGAGATCCGCAAGCCTGAAATTTTAGAATCCTACTATCAAGTACTGCTCGAAGAGGGTTTTGAAGGAACTTCAATCGGCAAAATTGCCAAACGCATGAATATCCATCCCAGCCTGATTATCCATTATTTTAAAACCAAAGAAAATATGACCATCGAACTGGTGGATTTGCTGATCGAAAAATATGAAGCTCCTGAGTTTCTTCAGTTTGACCACATAGAGGATTTGGAGCAACGCTTTCAGGCGTTGATGGACACCGTCTTTTCGTTTGAATGGTCGCGAACCATTGACCCTGGCCTGCATTTCGGTTTTTACTATCTTAGCTTCAGGAATCCAAAAATCCGCGAGGCCTATGAAGCCATGATCCAGCGGTTTCGAGATTACCTGGTGCGCGAACTGGAGGTTTATCAGCATGAAGGAATCATCAAGGCAAATGACCTGAAAAAGGCAGCCGACATCATCGTCACATTGATGGAGGGTCTGGAATTTCATGCGCATTTTTTATCCACCGGGCAATCATTTGAAAAATTTGCCAATTACGCCAAACACGTGGTGTTGTCCATGTTGAAAGATGAAACGTTTTCATCCAATTTTTCAAATTCCATGAAACGTACAAATTCGTTTAAACCATAAATCGATAATCACAGGAGACTCACTCATGATTGATTACGAAGACGATTATGCCAGCGATTATAAAGGCAGAGATATAAAGGTGGCACTGGAAGAGGCTCAGCAAATGGTGGATACCATCCTCACGCCACCGGATCAAACACCGCTTGAGGTCCGGGAAGAAATCGCCCGCAAGACCGTTCGAAACTTTCGCGATCACATCAACAAGGGATTTTTGGAATACCGCAAGTCGGTTACCGAGGCCACCAACTTTGCCATGACCGAGTGGACCGGTGAGGGGTCTGTTCTGGTCGATGCGCTGGATCGCCAGTTTCTCGATGTGCTTGGCGGCTTCGGGCTCTATGCTTATGGAATACGCCATCCTAAAATTGTTGCGGCGGTCAAAGCCCAACTGGATCGCTCGCCCCAGTATAGCCAGGAAATGCTCGATCCCCTGCGAGCCCAATTAGCCCGGGTGATCGCCCTGCTGACGCCCGGCAAAATTCAGTATGGTTTTTTTGCCAATTCCGGTACCGAGGCTGTTGAGGGCGGTATGAAGCTGGCCAAGCTCTACACCGGCAAGAAGGGTTTTATTGCCATGCTGAGGGCCTTTCATGGTAAAACCCTGGGTTCGCTGTCCCTGATGGGTAAAAAGATTTTTCGGGAACCGTTACTGCCGCTTTTAGATGGGGTGAGGCATGTCCCTTTTGGTGATGCGGATGCCGTCGAGCAGGCGCTTGCAGCTGCCAAGGCCGTAGGGGATGACATTGCCGCTGTGGTGGCTGAACCCATTCAGGGTGAAGCCGGCGCGGTGGTGCCACCGAATGAATACTGGCCGCGATTGCGTGAAGTCTGCAATCATTACGGTGTGCTGTTGATCGCCGATGAGGTTCAAACCGGTATGGGCCGCACCGGAGAGATATTCGGGGTGGATCACTGGAATGTGACGCCGGACATCATCTGCCTGGGAAAAGCACTGGGTGGCGGAGTTGTTCCCATGTCGGCGTTTTTTTCCACTCCTAAAATCTGGGAATGCATGGAGCCCAACCCCTTTATGCACACCACCACCACCGGTGGCAATCCCCTGGCATGCTCGGCAGCCCTGGCTGCCATCACGGTTTTGCTTGAAGAAGACCTGGCCGGACAGGCTAAAACGAAGGGTGAATACATACGAAACCAAATAGAACAACTTCAGGAGCGCTATCCGGGTGTACTCGCTGAAGTCCGTGGGCTGGGATTGCTGATCGGTATGGAATTTCCCACCGATGGGATCGGCTATAAGGTAGCCGCTGGGCTCTTTTCACGCGGCGTGCTAACGGCTGGCACATTGACGAACGCCAGAGTCATCCGGATTGAGCCGGCATTGAATGTACCCCAGGAAATCCTGGATGAGGTTCTAAACCGCCTCGAGGATGTGTTCAAAACCATTGAATTACCAAGACGCGTCGAACCGCAAAACCTGTATGCCGGCCAGATCCTGCATGTCGATCTGACAACGCGTGAGGTCAAACGTCAACCCCTTAATCAAAGCTGGGTAAAGGATTACATCGGTGGCTGGGGATTGGCGGTGAAATATTTTTCTGATCTGGTCGATCCCAAGACAGGGCCGTTATCTGCGGATAATGCCATGGTTATCATGACCGGCCCCTTTTGCGGAACCCTTGCACCGACCGCATCACGGCTATGCCTGGTGTCCAAGTCACCGCATACCAATACCATTTTCGAATCCAATATCGGCGGCGCATTTGGGCCGGAACTCAAATTTGCCGGATATGACGGCATCATTATCAGCGGTCAGGCGGATAGCCCGGTTTATGTACGTATTGAAGACGATAATGTCAGCATCGAAGACGCGGAACCGATTTGGGGCCAAGGGATTTTTAAAACAGAAGAATGGCTGACGGAGAAAATGGGCCACGGTGTCAAGAGCTTATCTATAGGACCGGCCGGTGAGAATCTGGTGCCTTATTCCTGCATCGGTTCCGAAGCATACCGGCAAATGGGGCGGGGGGGTGCCGGGGCGCTGTTTGGTTCCAAAAAGCTGAAAGCCATTGCCTGCAAGGGGACCGGCGGCGTTCAGGTCGCCGATATGGGTTTATTTTGGGGAAAAATTACCCATCACAAGGCCTCGAATTTACTTACGGATGACAATCTCTGGGCGAAGAGTGACGGTACTCCCATGCTGGTGGAATTGACCAATGAAATCGGGATTCATCCCACGCGAAACTTTACTTCCGGGGTAAACCCCAAGCACCATGCGCTTGATTCGGAAGCCATCAATGCAATTAAAATCGGTGACCGAGCCTGTGCTTCCTGTCCCCTAGGCTGCGGCAATTTTACATCGGTAAACGGTGTGCAGGTTGAGGGACCCGAATATGAGACCTTGTGCCTGGGTGGCTCGAATTGTGAAATCAATGATATGGAGCAGGTTATGCGCTTTAACTGCTTGTGTGACGATCTGGGATTGGACACCATGTCTACAGGTGGCACCATCGGTTTGGCCATGCAACTCAACGAGTCGGAAGTGCATGATTTTGGGCTTACCTTCGGTAAGGCCGAAGACTATTTGGCGGTGGTCAGTGAAATTGCCAATCTGGCGAGTGAGCGGGGCAAGGATTTGGCATTGGGTGCCGCCAAACTGGCGGCCAAATATGGTGCCGAAGAAGAGGCCGCCCAGTCCAAAGGCCTGGAAATGCCGGCCTACGATCCCAGAGGCAGTTACGGAATGGGCTTGGCTTATGCTACCAGTGAGCGCGGTGCCTGCCATTTGCGAGCATTTACGATCTTAGCCGATGATCCTTTTAAATTGAAAGACATGGCAAGAGATGTGATTGACCAACAAAACAACAATGCTGCCAAGTGGTGCATGTGTTTTTGTGACTTCTGGGGCTCCGTGGATACTACGATAATGGCTGATTTACTCACCGCGGGCTTAGGCCGGCAGGTATCTGCCGAGGATTTGAATAAAGCCGGTGAACGGATCTGGAACCTAATTCGGTCATACAACCTTAGGGCTGGATTTACCGCTGCGGATGACAAATTGCCCGAAAAAATAACCAAGCAGGCGCTTAAAAACGGCCCCCACGACGGTCGGGTATTAGGTGAAGGGGATCTTGAAGAAATGAAAGCGCTTTATTACCACCTGCGCGGTTGGGATGCAGAAGGACGACCCAAAAAAGAGAAGCTGCAAGAACTTCGGCTGCTGGATATTTAAAATAATATCTATGAGATAAACCTTTAGTTAGTAAAAAAGTCCGAAACACGAAACACGAAACACGAAACAAATCCGAATATCAAATGACCAAAATTTAAAACATGTTTTGAACATTCGAATTTCGAATTTACATTTGATGGAGGTGACTGATGGAAAAACATCTGCTGGCCATCCCCAACCGCTGTACCGGTTGCAATCGTTGCACGTATGCCTGTGCAGCGGTCAAAGAAGGCATGTTCATGCCGTCAAAGGCACGCTTGAAAATCAACAACTTCCCCCTCAACGGGTATTCAGTGCCAAGTGTATGTTTTCAGTGTCCTAAACCGGATTGTCTGGATGCCTGTCCCGAGGAAGCGATTTATAAAAACGAGAGGGGGGTTGTTGTGGTCAATGTTCCAAAATGCAATGGCTGCGGGGACTGTGTGGATGCATGCCCCTATGGTATGATTGAGCAGTATGGATCCGGAAAAGCTTTTAAATGCGATTTATGCGGCGGCAACCCGGCCTGTGTGTCCGAGTGCCATTTTGGGGCTTTGGTATTTAAACAACCGGATAAAATCGCCCGCAAGCAGCGCGGTGTTCAGATGAAGCAACGCATCACCGAGGGGTCACCAGAAGAAAAACGCCATCAGCTGGCCTTAAACCTCCTTGAAAGCGCGGTTCGGGTTCCGCGCACACCAGGGTATTTGGGATGAGCTTAAAATTATTGGAGCCTCTATGTGAATCAGGGCCATATTTTTAAACCGTTTTAACTGCAAAGTGAGATAAAACCGTGGATAATCGCTTTCCCCGCTCTCTTTTTGATCCTCCAAAAGAAAATATCCCCTTCACCGGAATTGCAACCTTTGCGGGTTATCCGTTATGGCAATCAGGTCAGAAAGTAGATGCAGTGGTTTTGGGAATACCTTATGACGAGGGCACCACATACCGGCCAGGGACCCGATTGGGACCCAGGGCTATTCGGGATGCCTCCATGTTTTATAGCTACGATAAGCAGAAGGATCGGTATTATGATGCCGATCGGCGAAAATGGATTCTTAAGGGAAAAACGGTTGCCGATGCCGGTGATGTGGAGATTAAGCCGCTTAGTCTTGAGAAAAATTGGAGGGCGATTACCGCAGCAGTTACTTCTATCCTCGATGCCGGAGCAATTCCGGCCATCCTTGGTGGGGATCATTCAATTACCGATCCAGTGGTCCAGGCTTTTGAGGGCCGGCAATTTCATTATGTACATTTTGATACCCATGCCGATTGTGACCAGATATTTTATAGTGACTTTACCCATGGCAGCCCTGTTCAACACGTAATTGAAAAAGGACTGGCGGAATCTGTCACCATTATCGGGGTGCGGGGTCTTACCAATTCCGGTCATGATATTGCCAGGATTCAAGAACAAGGAGTTACCATTATCACCGCCAGGGAGTTGAGAAATAAACTATTGCAACCTGTCCAAGATACATTTAAAAAAGGAAATTATTACATCAGTGTGGACATCGACTTTTTTGATCCCTCGGCTGCTCCGGGTACCGGGACCCCGGAGCCCGGTGGTTTGTTTTTCCCGGATTTTTCGGAGGTGCTCCACGTAATTGCCGGCCGGGGCACTATCATCGGCTTTGATGTGGTGGAGGTAAATCCTCAGCTTGACGGGCGAGGTGCCATTACGGCTCATTTAGCTGCCCGTTGTGTGGTGGAGCTGATGAGTGCAGCCCTTGACAAAATCTGAACATTTATCGGATTTTTAATTTATCGGGCTAGGAAATACTCTCATGAGTTCAAAAAAGGAAAAAGGTCTTTCCGTTAAGGACATCGACAAAAGTTTTGGTGACGTAAAAGCGCTGGTGAATGTTAGCCTTGATGTCCGCGAAGGGGAATTCTTCACGCTATTGGGCCCTTCCGGTTGCGGTAAAACCACCTTGCTTCGTATCGTGGCTGGCCTGGAACTCCAGGACACCGGTCAGGTGATATTGGGGGGTCAGGATATTACGAATTTACCGGCCACCAAACGCCAGGTCAATACGGTGTTTCAAAGCTATGCACTATTTCCCCATCTGAACATTTTCGAAAATGTGGCCTTTGGCCTTCGTTCGCGCAGGTTCCCTCAAAATGAAGTGCAAGGCCGGGTGGATCGACGCCTGGAAATGTTGGGCCTCGAAGAAATGGCTACCCGCTATCCCCATCAACTGTCCGGCGGCCAACAACAGAGGGTTGCTCTGGCGCGGGCATTGGTCAATGAACCCGAAGTGTTGCTGCTGGATGAGCCCATGTCTGCCCTGGATGCCCGATTGCGGGCTCAGGTTCAGGTTGAACTGCGGCGGTTGCAGCGCAAGCTGGGGCAAACATTTATTCTGGTGACCCATGATCAGTCCGAAGCGTTGGTGGTTTCAGACCGCATTGCCGTGATGAGCCAGGGTCGAATCATCCAATATGGCACGCCCAAGGACGTGTATGAGCAACCAAGGACCCGATTTGTAGCCGAATTTCTGGGCGCCGCCAACCTGATTGAAGGTCACGGATCAAATGAAGGGATCGAGACGAACATCGGTTTTTTCCATCTGAACGGAGAGCCCAAATGGCATACAGGCTCGGTGGCCATTCGTCCCGAAAGGATTCGAATTACCGACAACGCGCCGGAAAAAAACGGGGTGAAAGCCCAAATTCGTGAAGCCATTTATCGGGGGACCAACCTTGATCTGTGGTGTGAGCCGGGGCCCTTGCGGGTGCGCGCACCGGCCCATCGGAACTATGAACCTGGTGACGAAGTTTGGCTGGAACTCCCCCCGCAAGGTTTGGTGATTTTAGATGAGTAATCTACTGGTCTGGTACGGCGAATTGACAACCCGGCAAGATCTTACAAAACGGGGCCTGTTTTTTTTGGGTACCGGCATGCTCTGGCTGATGGTGTTTCTGGTGCTGCCGGGATTGGTTTTGATTGTAGTCAGTTTTGCTACTCGGGGAGCCTACGGGCAGCTCGAGTGGGAGTTTACTGTTGAAAATTATAGGCGTTTGGCCGGTTTCAGTTTGTTTGGTTGGACCGCCGACTATATCGTGATCGTATTGCGATCCGTGTGGGTCGCTTTTGTAACCACATTGATTTCCGTGGTCCTTTCCTATCCGCTGAGCTTTTTTATTTGCGCCCGGCCCGAGCGAACCCGTTATTTGTGGCTTACCCTGGTGATTATTCCATTCTGGACCAATATGGTCATCCGGACCTATGCCTGGTTTCTGATTCTGGCGCCGGAGCTTCCCCTGGCCAAACTGGCGGCCTTTTTCGGTTTGATACCGCCTAACGCACCGCTTTACCCAAATTCCTTTGCCGTGTACCTGGGTATGGTCTCCATGTTTCTTCCGTTTGTGACGCTGCCCCTCTATGCCAGTGTTGAACGTCTGGACTGGACGTTGGTCGAGGCAGCCCAAGATTTATACGCCTCAAGGGTGAGGGTTTTTATGCAGGCCATTTTACCCCAGACGCTGCCGGGTCTTTCGGTGGGCGTTATCTTAACCTTTGTGCCGGCCATGGGCATGTTTGTGGTGCCGGATTTGCTGGGCGGAGCCAAATACATGCTGGTGGGAAACCTCATTCAGCAGCAATTCGGTGCCAGTCGTGACTGGCCCTTTGGTGCAGCCATCAGCATGGGCCTGATGGTGCTGACCATGATCAGTCTTCAGTTTTATCGGCGCAGAAGCAAGGAAATTGAGTTCGTATGAGAAAGTCCCATCCATTGATAACCGCCCTGGCAATGTTTACCGTGGGGTTTCTTTATCTTCCCCTGGTGGCCGTAGCCGTTTTTTCGGTCAACGCCACGCGCTACGGATTGGTATGGCGCGGCTTCACTCTGGACTGGTACTTCAAGCTTTTTCACAATGAATTTATCTTGGAGGCCGCCTGGAACACCTTGGTGCTAGCGGTGGTTTCAACGATTGCGGCTACTATCCTGGGGACGGTGCTGGCCATCGGCATGGACCGTTTTCCGTGGTCCAGAAAAGCCAATACCTTTCTGGACCTTGTACTGCATATCCCGGTAGTTATCCCGGACATCATTTTAGCGGCAGCCTTGGTGGTGGCCTTCGGGCTTTTGCGTGTAATTTCATCCGCATTTGAACCAGGGCTGTTTAACATGATTATCGGGCACATCACCTTTCAAATTTCCTTTGTTGCGCTGGTGGTGCGCAGCCGGCTGGTGAGTATCGGCCGGGATGTCGAAGAGGCTGCCCGGGATCTTTTTGCAGGCACCTGGTATATGCTACGGAGGATTACATTGCCGTTATTGTTACCTGGGATCGTGGCCGGCGCCATGCTTGCCTTTACCCTCTCGCTGGATGATTTTGTAATCAGTTTTTTTACTGCCGGCCCGGACTCTATTACCCTGCCGCTGTTTATTTTTGCAGCTGTGCGACGGGGGGTTACCCCTCAGATCCACGCACTGTCTACGCTGGTGGTATTAATCACAGTGATAATGATTATCGGTATGGAGCGTTTTACCAGGAAATGATGCTTATCTTGATTGAAAACTCAATTTGGGTAAGTTGTTTGTTGTCAGTTGTCCGTAACGACTGACAATACATTAAACGAAAGGAGGAAACCAATGAAAAAACTAGTACTTTTATTGGTGGCATTGTCGATTGTTTTTGGTGGGAGTGCTTTCGCCGCTGAAAAGGAGCTGAAGATCTTCATCTGGTCTGAATATATGGATGAAGAGAACATGCCCAAAGACTTTGAAAAGGCCACGGGAATCAAAGCACGATTGGATCTTTACGAATCCAACGAAGAAATGATGGCCAAACTGCAGGCAGGTGGGGTTTCCCAGTATGACATCATCGTTCCATCGGATTACATCATGCCCAGCTTAATTAACCTGAAACTGATTCAACCCCTGGATCATTCCAAGATTCCCAACCTAAAAAATTTGGGTGCTAAATTCCAGCAGACCACCTTCGATCCGGGCAACAAATATTCAGCCGGCTATCAGTGGGGTACTGTGGGTTTAATGTATCGCAAGGACCGCATCACAGACGCCGATGCCCAGAGCTGGGCCATTGTTTTCGATCCCCAAAAAGATCCGGGGCCGTTTGCACTCATCGACTCGGTGCGGGAGATGATGGGCATCGCACTGCTTTATCTCGGATATGATTTCAACAGCATCAACCCCAAAGAACTCAAAGCCGCAGCTGATTTGCTGATCCAAACCAAGAAACGCAAAACCTGTTTGGGATTTAAAGGCGGTGTCGGCGGTAAAAACGATGTGGTGGCTGGCGCTGCCTCTGCGGCCATTGTGTATAATGGGGATGCCATTCAGGCCATTGCCGAAGATCCTAAAAATCTTGGTTTTGTGGTGCCCAAAGAAGGCAGCGAGGTCTGGTTGGATTCCATGTGTATTCCGGCCAAGGCGCCCAATCCGGACGCCGCACACAAATGGATCAACTGGATCTTAGATCCCAAAGTCAATGCATCGCTTTCCAACTACAACCATTTTGCAACCCCAAATGATGCGGCCAGACCTTACTTGAATAAGGAAGATTTGGAAAATGCGGGTGTATGGCCTCCACCCGAAGTCATGAAAATCCTGTATTTCACCAAGGATCTGGGCAAGGACAACCGTATTGTGGATGAGGCGTGGACGAGAGCGAAATCTCACTAACTTTTACCTAATTATACAAGTATAGAGGCGGGCGTTTGTCCCGCCTCTTTATTGTATTGTTACAGGATGTCTGTTGGGTGATGTAAAGTCTTGAATTTTTGTAAAATTCGAATCTCAAAATCCGAAATTCGAAACAATCTCGAAATTCGATTTTCGGATTTTTTAAAGAAGCAACCACTGATTATAAATGAGCTAAGATATCGGAGATCCATGCATGAAAGTATTATTACTCGGTGCAGGAGCGGTCGGCGAAGCCTATGCGGTGCTGTCCAGCAGGGCCGATCCCGAAAGCAAGTGGCTGGAGCGGCTGGTCGTGGCTGACTTTAACCGTGACCGTGCCCGCGAAGTGACCGATCGATTAGGCGGAGGCAAACGCTTCCCAGCTGTTCAAATCGATGCCAGTGATCAAGATCAAATCGCCGAGGTTGTCCGACAGCATGATATCGATCTGATCATGAACGGCTGTCCCCAGAATTTTGATCCCCCCATTTTTGATGCCGCCTTTGAGGCCGGCTGCCATTACATGGACATGGCCATGACCCTGTCTGAAAATCATCCCACGGATCCTTACACCAAAGTGGGCGTCTTGCTGGGTGATTACCAGTTTGCACGCCATAAGGATTGGGAATCCAAAGGTCTTCTGGCGCTTTTGGGTATGGGGATTGATCCGGGAGTGAGTGAGGTGTTTGCCAAATATGCGGATAAATATCTGTTTGATGAAATTGATGAAATCGGGGTGCGCGACGGCGCAAACCTTGCAGTGGATGGATATAAATATGCCACTCAGTTTTCCGTGTGGAGTGTTATTGAAGAATGTCTCAATCCTCCGGTATTCTGGGAGAAAGACAAAGGGTATTACACCACCAAACCGATGAGCGAATCCGAGGTGTTTGATTTTCCGGAAGGCATCGGACCCATAGAAGTGGTGAGCATTGAACACGAGGAGGTTATCAATATCCCTCGCTGGATCACCAAAGGCCTCAAAAAGGTTACCTTTAAAATCAGCCTTGGCAAAGAGCTGATGGAAGCCCTGAGGATGATCAATGATTTAGGCCTCGCCTGTGCGGAGCCCATCGATGTCAAGGGCGTGAAAGTCATTCCCCGCGATGTGGTCGAAGCCTGTATGCCCGACCCGGCAAAAATAGGCCCCCTAATGCACGGCAAAATTTGTGTGGGTACCCGGGTGAAAGGACGCAAACAGGGCAAATTTCGAGAAGTATATATGTATCAGGTGGCGGACAACGAAGAGTGCATGCAGGGATTGAACTGTCAGGCTGTTGCCGCCCAAACCGCCGTGGGGCCTGCTATCGCCACCGAATTGCTGGCCAAAAGTATCTGGCAAAACACCGGTGTCCTGCCCCCCGAGGCTTTTGATCCCGATCCGTTTCTGGAACGCATGCAAGCTTATGGATTTCCCTATGGTATTCGCGACAGCTGGCAGGGAGAATCATATTAAAACATAACGACGACGATGGATACTGCCACGACCGCACAAATCAGGCCGATGACATCAAGCGGGTCCATTCTGTCTCCTCCTTGATGGCTGGATCGTTTTATCTATCTACGTCAAGCGATCACTGCTTAAATTTGAACATTCTGTTCAATTTTTTGAACATCTTTTGCTGCAAGAAATATGCGCGTTTGGTGGTCTAATAATTATGTATATAATTTACAGCAGGTTAGCAAATATTTCATAAAGCCGCCACTTCCGATTGTGAAGAAAAATTGACAGAGAATGTATACTTTTTTTAAAAAATAGTTGGTTGATACTTATCGACCGAAAACGGTCTCCATTACCTGCAGCGCAAAACGAGCAGATACGGTCGCGGGTCCACCTCCCATTGGAGTTAAATCTTCCAGCAAACAGCCCTCCGGGAACAAGCCTGTTTGCCACGTCAATGACGATTGCTTCTGTCATGTCCCATGGAAAATAATGTAACGATAGATTAGCCACGATAAGTTCAAAGCAACCGCTGCTAAATGGTAGGCTTTCACGGATGTCCGCCCTTTCAACACGTGCTTGCGGGGCTTCGCGTCTGCATAACTCCAGGGCCCGTTCGGAGATATCAATGGCGCTGACCTCGAAACCCTGATCCAGAAGAAGCCTGGTGTTTTGGCCGAACCCACACCCGACATCCAACGCATGTCGAGATTCGCGCCTAGGCACTAGGCGAAGCCAACCCTTTAGCCATGGATCATCCTCCAACGTGCGCTCACCCCGTAACACCTTCTCATACCTGGAGTCCCAGATGGCTTCATGATTATCCATTTTTTTCTCAATCGAATTATGGGGTGCGTCGTGTTTTTTTACAAAATTCAAATTCTCAGACAAAAGTGTCTACCATCTTCATCTAAAATTACAATATCAAAGCTTAACTTAGGCTTAATCCTTTGAAACGAAAACGAACTGGAAGTCGCCCAATTGATGATCTGGCATCAAGATAAGTGGCTTACGCCTGTTTTGAAGGGATTTATGGATGTTGTTCGAGAGGTTTTGAAGGCAGGTGAGTTGATATTATTCTTTTACCC
>JASFPE010000037.1:0-20365 GCA_050116155.1 Desulfobacterales bacterium | reverse complement strand
GGGATAGGGATAACTATTATCCGAACGTCTCAGCACCAGGCTGCCATCCTCCTTGGCTTGAAGATAATACACGATTTCGGCCACACCGCCCCTGATCGTGTTTTCAAGCGGCAAGTGAGCCCGGCTGGTAAACCTTATTTTTGCAAAACCTGTGCCACCAGCGTCTTCAGACAAACCGACAATTCGATAATCGTTTGGGGGGTCATCAAACTCCGGTGGTTTGTAAATCGGCGGCTGGGCGATATAAACAGATTCAAGATCGTGAGACATTCGTTTTAAGCAATTTTTGGCCATTTCATAAATTTGAGAATTACTTTGCAAGGCGTCGGTTGTTGAAAACACCGTATTAAACGAGGCCAAAACCGTAGTAACAACTAGCCCCAGGATCATGATAGCCAGCATAAGCTCCATCAGGGTGAAACCCAACACCGGCTTCTGGCGGTTGGTCGCTGGTATCTGGTTTTTCTGTTCGTTGGTCATTTGTCTCTGTGTCTAGTGACTATCGGTTAAATCGATACGTTCGAAACCGATAAACATATTCATTGTCGTTATAGGATACAGTGATATCGATGCGTTGTAAGTCTTCTGAAAGTTCTCCCAATACTTCGATATCCACACTATCAACGGCAACCGACCAGGTGTAGCCGGGAAAGTTTTCACCAAATTCACCGGAGTCATCGGCAATTTCATCCTCGGTGCCGGCTTCCAGCTCTGCAAGCTTGCCCTGTGCCAGCATGGGTGCCTGGGTATAAAATCGCGATTCGGTGTTCATGGTAATGCTCTGGGAGTGCAATTTGTAAACACTGACCAAAACAATCGACATTATCGCCACCGCCGTGATGACCTCAAGCAGGGTAAAACCCGTATTTTGAAACTTGTCCGCCTGCGGCGGAGAAACTCGAAACCTCATCATCTTTATCTGGGTTACAGACCCTATTTTTTTCATCGAGTATCCAGTATCCATTATCGAGTAACGAATCTTAGTCATCAAAAGTGGCATATTTTTCGAACAGCTTTACTTGTGGCAAAAACGGTTCAATCAAGAAAGAAAGCTGTTGATTATCATCCTGGATGTGAATCAGTGATTTGTCCGAATATCCGGCTTTGTAAAATCGGATATCTGCTCGGCCGGAGAAAATTTTACCTGCGATGGGAAATTCCACATCCATTACTTTAATGGCACCCGGAAGGGCATAAGCATTCAGTGCCGCGTTTTCGACATCATCGGCCGACATAGATTCATCGGTATCCCAAATCCGATTCGTGTCTAAATCTATATGCAAGACATATTGTTTCTGGTTTTGGATGGCTGATTCTTTGAGCGCCTGAACTTTACCGATTAACCAGCGGGAACTTTCCTTGGTGTCATCCAAAAAGATTGTGCCATGCAACCGAGGGACCGAAAACGCGATCATAATCCCCAGCAGCGCCATGACGACAATCAGCTCAATCAGCGTAAACCCTTTGACGGTTTTGCGATGATCATGAGTTCGGTTTAATATTTTATTTATGCCCCTTGAAATCATAATGCCGGAATTAATATTGCTGTGGAGAAAGGATAAAAGTGAAGTTTGCCGTACCAGCAATAAGTGAAAAATCGAAAAGATAAGCAATAATAAAAACAAACTCCGGTGGACGCCTCGGGAAAAGAGCCATTATAATGGGCAACTACTCGATCTCCCAGTTATTAACATCCATATTCTGTCCCTCTCCACCGGGCACCCCGTCCGATCCGTAGGAAATGATATCAAAGTCGCCGTGGACCCCTGGCGAGAGATAGACGAAATCATTGCCCCAGGGGTCTTTGGGAACTTTGTTCTTATCCAAATAGCCGCCGTCGCGCCATTTGTTAGGGACAATGCCACTTTCCGGCTTTTCGACGAGGGCCTGCAATCCCTGCTCGGTGCTTGGATAGATGCCGTTATCAAGTTTGTACAGTTTTAGAGCGGTTTCCAGGGCGGCAATATCGACTTTGGTTTTGGTCCTTCTGGCTTCTTCGGGGCGTCCCATGATTTTGGGCCCGATGTACACGGCCAAAATGCCCAGTATGATGATGACAACCATTATCTCAATCAACGTAAAACCACGGCTGTCTTTTTTAAATATTGAAATCATTAGGTTTTCTTTCCTCCTCGAAAAAATATGATTTATCGGATGAGTTGATTCATTTCAAAGATCGGCAGACAAATGGATAAGACAATAAAACCGATAATGCATCCCATCACCAAAATCATGATGGGTTCCAGATACGATGTCAACCGCATGACACTGGCTTCCACTTCCTTTTCAAATACATCGGCAATTTTGTTCAGCATAGCTTCCAACTCTCCGCTTTGTTCACCCACCTGAATCATCTGGATGGAGAGCTGGGGGAAGGTCTGGCCCTCGGACAGGGCAATCGCAAGCCCCTGACCCTTACCCACCTCACTGGACGCATTTTCCACGGTTTCGGAGATCAGTTCATTGCCGACAATATTTTTGACAATCTCCAGCGCGATGAGCATCGAGACACCGTTTTCCAGCAAAGATCCCAGAGTTCTTGTGAACCGGGCAACTGCCAGCTTTTGCGTTAAGATGCCCAAAATCGGAAACGACAGTACAGTTTTGTCAAACCAGTAGCGTCCCTTCTCGGTTTTCTTAGCCCGGTGCAGGGCCACCGCTGCAGCCACCAGTGCACCTAGAATGATCCACCAATATGATTGGAAGAAGCCGCTTAAAAAAATCAAAATGCGGGTCGGTGCCGGCAAAACTTGATTCATTTCAGTGAAAATAGAGATGATGCTGGGCACAATATACGTGAGCAACACAAATAAGACCAGTATCCCAATTATACTCATAAATATCGGATATGCCAATGCGGTTTGAATCCGATTTTTTAAGTCCTCTTGTTTTTCGGTGATATCGGCCAGTCGATCTAAAACGATCTCAAGAGTTCCGGAAGTCTCACCGGCCCGCACCATGTTCACATAAAGGGGTGTAAAGGTGCCGGGATATTGTAACAGGGCCTGGGCAAAGCTGTTGCCTTCCACAATGGAATCCTTGATTTTGGCCAATATTCGTTTAAAACTTTTAGATTTGGTTTGCGGCAATAGAGCGTCCAGGGCTGAAACGAGGGGAAAACCAGCACTGATTAAGGTAGCTAGCTGGCGTGTCATCATCGCTATTTCAGCCGGTTTAATCCGAGTGAAAAAGCGTGATAGATCCAACCCCTGGGGCGCACTCTCTTCCACAACTTCCTGGGTTTCGCTTATTGAAACCGGAAAGATACCCGATGAGCGTAGCTTTTGACGCGCCGCAGAAGCTCCATCCGCGTCGATAATGCCGGATTTTGTTTTTCCTTTCGCATCTAAGGCGGTGTATTCATAAACTGGCATATCGCTCGGCCCAACAAAGATAATCTTAATTAATTGTCAATATCATTTAATCTTTTAATAATATTATTGTTTTAGGCTATTTTCAACCGATTTTTCATTCGAATCAATTGAGGCTATTTCGTAGTAATGGCCTCAAAGAGATCAATCCGAATAATGGCCCCGGTGCGAGAAAAACAAAAATGAAGTTTGGACTTATAAAATCCATCAAATAAGTAGCCGTTTGAATACTGATGATGGTGATGGAAAACCCGATGCAGTTTACAAGTGTAAGTGCTGATCCCATGAATTCTTGGGGTGCTGTTTGAGCAGTTAAAGCAGAGAATTGCGGTGAATCGCCCACCACAACGATTCCCCAGAAAACGAGGAAGCCTAAAAATATTCCCAGGGGTGCCTGAAATATCAACGGAGATATGAGACAGCAAATTCCCGATGCCGCCAGCTGGAAAAACGCCACGCGCGAGCCCGCCACCTTTTGCGACAACAGTCCCCCGCCGGCACATCCAAGGAAACCAACGGCAATAATCCAAAATGCCCAAGACGAAATATCAACGGATTCGGGGTGATGGGATAGATAGCTGCCGAGGAAGACCGGGATAAATACCCATAATGTATACAACTCCCAGCAGTGGCCAAAATATCCGAAAGCAGCCGAGCGCAAATCCTTTGATTGAAAGATAATTTTGAATGCCTGGCTGCTGAATCTTGTTCCTTTAACCAGATGCGGGCCATCAGGCACCAGCCAGAGCATCATCAATCCTCCGGTAACAGATACAATGGATATGGCGATGATAACATTTTCCCACGCAACCGTTTGGCCGAAGCTTTTGAGCAGGTGTGGAAATGCGGTGCCGACCACCAGCGCACCGACCAGATAACCCAGCGCCCGGCCAAGGCCTTTTTCATACCAACCGGCAGCGATTTTCATGCCGACCGGATAAATGCCCGCCAGCAAGAAACCGGTGATAAAGCGAAGTAACACCAGCGACGGCAATCCTTGGGCAACAAGATAAATGCACAGATTAGAAAGGGCTCCCGACAGCGAACATGCGAAGAAGATGATTCGAGGTGAAAAGCGATCGGAAATGTTAAGAAACGCAAACAGGAGGGTTCCGGCGATAAAGCCCAATTGCACGGAAGACGTCATGTAGCCCAGGGCAGAAATTCCAAGACCCCACTCACGCTGCAGGTCGCCCATGACTGCATTGCTCGCAAACCACAGTGATGTACCTGTAAACTGAGAAATGATAATAACCGGCAAAATCCAGGAAGGTCGTTTTTCAGTTTCCACTAGCTATAACGTTGCGGGTTTTGTTTGAGTTCTTGCAGGAAGTCTTCAACAATTCGTTCCTGATCGTACTCGGGATTCCAGCCCCATTCCTCTCTGGCACGGCTATCATCGATGGGCAGCAGAAGCTTATCTATAATGGCCTGTAGCTCTAGATCCGGTTCAAAATTTATCTGTGCGCCGGGAACTTTGGCGCTTACAATATCTGCCAATTCTCCGGCACTGGCGATGGGTGTGGCGCCGGCAACGACATAGTTAACCATCTTGATATTTTCCAGGGCCGCTTCAGCCAGCTTTACCATTGCCTGGGCCGAATCTTTGAAATACATCACCGGTGCCCTGGTCTCCGGTTTGACGTTGAAGGTGAATGGATTCCCTTTGGCACATTCTTCAATCACCCAGGAAGTAAACTGAACGACCCCGGGTGTTTTTACACCGGGCCCCACGATAGATGGATATCGTATGGAGCGGAAATCGAGCCCGTATTTTCGTTTATAAAACAGCCCCATATGCTCGCAGAACACTTTGGTGGCGCCATAAAAAAGTTGCGGTCGCTGCAGGGTAAAATCGGTAATGATATCTTCCCGAATGTCCAGCCCATAGGTTGCTAGGGTGCTTGAAAATAACACCTGGGGGACATTGAACAACCTCGCAGCTTCCAGCACGTGCTGGGTACCCAGGGCATTTGCGCGGAACGCGGCAGCCGGGTCGGCATCCGAAGGTACGGACAACATACCTCCCAGATGATAAATCTGCCGGGGCTTCGTTTTTTCCACGATGCTGAGCACGTGACTGAAATTGCCCAAATCTCCTTTCACAAGCTCTATCTGGTCGGCAACGTCGTCCAATCGTTTAACAGAGGTGTTAATGTCAAAGACCACCGGTTTCTTTACACCTTTTTCCAATAAAAGACGCACGACTTCAGCACCGATAAACCCGGTTCCGCCAGTAATCAGAATAGCCATGGTGTCCTCCTTATTTTAATGATGCCAGCATAAGCCGCGGTTACGAACTCGTGGTAATGTCATCAAAGCCCGGTCTTTTAAATGCGCGGGCATTTGGAAATTCCTTTTCGATGATTTTACAAAGGCGTTTGAGATATGCAATTATGTTTAATATGTTAATTTTCTGCCAGGAAAAATAAGTCAGAATTTTGCCCCAGGCACTGATAGAGCGATCAATTCCAATTAAGGCAACTTTTGCGGAACCATCAGAATCTTTTTGATCATCATACCAATCTTCTGTTTTTTCCGTTTGAGCGCTTTTCAAGGCCCTGCGAAGCTTTACATAAATTTGATGCTGGTACCAACGGATAACCTCAACGCTGTCTTTCATCGTAACTGTATCATTTTCCGTAAGCGAATCAATTGAGTCCGAAAAGCGATCCAAATCCGATTCATCTGTATCCTCATCAACCGTGTAGATATCATTTTCAAACCATTCGTCGACCATGGTTATATACGATTTGGACAAATGCAGGATGACGTGAACCACATTATTATCCTCAAACTCCCTGCGATATTGTTCAGTATCTTCGGTCTCGATGGAATTCAGGTCAATTCCCTGTTCTTCTGCCATTTCTTTTAACAGGTCGAGCGTTTCGTGGAGCGTCTCGGCCAGTTTTTCCCAAAAGGCCGTATTATTGACGTCGAGGCTCTCTTGATCGCCGAATTTTTCCTCACTCATTTTAAAATTCAGGCAGCGCGAGGTAAAGGGGCAGCGTTCACACCAGCGATCACAGTAATTATATATACCGGGAATATTGTTGGGATCATCGGCCAGCTTCTTGAGCTCTTCTTTATCCATTGTTTTTGCCTGACTCTTGGTTTGCGTTTTTGTCAGTAAAAGTCGCTAGAAGCTGTTTCAAATTTGCATTTTATCCGCCTCTGACTAGCGTCCAATGGCTGTGTTGCGATCCGGTTTAGTATGCTCTCGTACTTCATATACGACTTCGTGTAGCTCCGTTTTTAAACCGCACCGACGCCTTGCGCGTGTTCTCTTGAACACAATCTACAATTTTGAAACAGCTTCTAGTAATTAGAGACTATCCTGCGATGGGGCTATCATTTCGCCTCTTTCACATGAGTCAACGATAAGCAGCGACGAATTTGATCATGCCTTTACTTTTCATAAAATGCAATTGGTTTTTTTGTAACCTGTGCCTGAAATCCCTGGTCCGTTGTGGATATCAAAATTTAATAGGGGGGCGTCAGTATTGTTGTACTTCATCGAATTTATAATCCAATTCAACTCCGGCGGTAGCAAACATTTCTTCGGATTCAGCACCTTGATGATATTTGCGCTCACAGACCACTCGCTTAATTCCACAATTGATTAACAACATGGCACACGTTCTGCAAGGTGTCATTCTGGTATAAATCGTCGCCCCTGCAATGGAAACGCCTATTTTTGCCGCCTGACAGATCGCATTTTGCTCTGCATGAACCGTGCGCATACAGTGTTCGGTGACCTCCCCATTTTCATGGGTCAAGCGCTTTATTTGATGTCCTACTTCGTCGCAATGAGCAAAGCCAGTCGGCGAGCCCACATAGCCGGTTACAAGGATTTGTTTATCGCGTGCAATGACGCAGCCGCTGCGCCCACGATCACATGTCGCCCGTTTTGAAATTGAATTGGCCACTTCCATAAAATAATCATCCCATGATGGTCGCACATAATTCGAATCGTTATGGCTGTTATTTGACATGTCAATCACCTCATTTCGCGTTCAAGGGTTAAGGTATCGATGTTTGATATCATGCAAGATAGCCTCAGTTTCTTGCTCGGTCTTGGAGAGCACGAAACCGGAACTCAATCTCAGGTCGTTGTGTTTCCAGATCAATTTTAACACCCGAGGTCGAAACAGCCAGCGGCCGGCATGTGATTTGCCAATCTTCACCTCAAAAACTTTTGCAAACTGAACTTCAATGGGGTGTTTGGTGAGATAGCGCCGAAAATATAAGGTGGCGTCATCAAACCAGTATTCTCCGTTTCCGCGGGCGAACATTTTATCCTTGCGATACCGTTTCCACCACTTTTCATCAATTTCGGTACCGAGATAGTGGCCCTTACGGCGATTTGGGTAGTCTGGAATAATCATATGCGTGTTCCCAACTTTGTTCCATGATGTTCATTTATATTTGCATTAGCCTGGTAGGGCAGCTTTGACCTGAGCACCTAAACGGTCAAGTTCTTCCTTGGATGGATTTTTGGCGGGCCATGTGAGGGTTACCCCGTCATCTTTGTGTCGCGGAAGCACATGGATGTGAAAGTGAAAAACAGTTTGCCATCCGACAGCTTCATTGGCCTGCAGGAGGGTGATACCTTCGGGCTGCATTGTTTTCTTCACTGCCTGGGCAATGCACGTGGCGGTGCGAAAGGCCGCAGCAGCCAGTTCACCATTCAAGGCATATATATCCTGGATATGCGGCTTAACCGCCACAATCACGTGGCCTGGGTTTACCTGACCGATATCCATGAAGGCAAGGGTATGATCGTCTTCATATACCACGGCGGCAGTTGCCTCTCCATTTATGATTTTGCAGAATATACAATCGCCCATAATCAAAAACCATACCCAACCGGTCCGTGACCCGGAACACTGACATATCCTCGCTGATTTCCCGAATCAAAAGTATTCCCGTTTGCTGTTAAATTGCCGCGATATCCGGCGCTCTCATCTTTTTGTAAGGTTAATGTTATGGCACCGGTTTCGTTACCTAAAACATAACTGCCGGCATAGTCTTTTGCGCTGGCAGTACTGGCTAAAATAAATGCGATGCAGGTGAAATAAAAGATAGCTTTTGGCAATTTTATCCCCCCCCTTCTCAAAAATCTAGTTCGCTTCGCTTACCCCCCCTTGCGGCGGGGAGTGATGGAATGATGAAATACTGGATTATTGGGTCTGTATTTCATCGCATTGAGAAATATCATGATTCATGAGATAAACTAAGGCGAATGCGGCTTACTCCAGCACGTGAATGTTCTTCTTTGCGCAAATGTCCTTGAGAACCTTCGGCCACACCGTGACACTGACCTCTCCAAGATGGGCCGTTCGCAGCAGGTACATAAAAGTCCTGGACTGTCCAATGCCGCCACCGATGGACAGCGGAATCTCATCATTGAGCAGGGCCTGATGGTAGGGGAGGCTCAGAAAATCCTCCTGCCCGGACATTTTCAGCTGGAGCTTGAGCGTTTCTTTCGTAACCCGGATGCCCATCGAGGTCAATTCATGGCGTCGTTTTGTCACCGGATTCCACACCAGGATATCTCCATTCAGCCCATGATACTGCTCACCATTTCGGACGATGGTCTCGGTGGCCCAGTCATCGTAGTCCGCAGCGCGCATTTCGTGAGGATAGCCGTCCTTTAGCGGCCAGCCAATACCGATAATGAAGACCGCCGGGGCCTTCTCCATCAGGATCCGCGTTTCCCGTTGTTTTCGCGGTAGATCCGGGTAAAAATCCAGAATTTCTTCGGCATGCAAGAATGTGAGTTCTTCGGGGATATCGGGGTATTTATCTGTCTTGAGCCGGGGGAACATATCCTGCACCATTTTACCCGCCCCCCAGATGACCTTCCAGATCTTTTGAACGATATCTTTGAGGAAATCAAGGTTACGGTCCTCCAGGGTGACAACCCGCTCCCAGTCCCATTGGTCAACATACGAGCTGTGATCATGGTCCAGGAAGTAATCCTTGCGCACCGCCTTCATATCTGTGCAGATGCCCTCGCCAACGTCACAGTTAAACTGTTTGAGGGCCATGCGTTTCCACTTCGTGGCAGCCTGAACAACCTGAGCTTGAATGGGCCTGTCCAGCCCCAAGCCGCAGGGGAATCCAACCGGTGTGCGTGAGCCATCACGATCCAGATAATCATTGACACCGCTGTCCCGGTCTACGATCAGAGGAACCTGAACCATTTGTAGATTGAGTTCCTTGCATAGATTCTCCTCGATGCAGTTCTTCACGGCAAAGACGGCTTTCATTCTGTCTTTGGGAGACAGAAGCGCTTCATAGTCGTCGGGGAGTTCCTTTTCCAAATCGTCATAGTTGCCAATCCCGGGTCCGGCCAAATCTGCTTTTTTATCTGCCATTTTGTTTCTCCTTCTAATTATTAATTTAAATTTATTCAGATTGCCTATTTTGAAATCATCTCGCGGGAGACCCAAATGAATCGGTGAAAAACGCCCTTTATGTACATATAAAGCACTGCGAGAGTCAAGACGGACATGACAAAAAACAATTCAAAAAAACAATACCCTGGGTGCCTCAGCAGCCGGCACCTTGGCATAGGCGCTTTATGGCGATTGGGTGCGCGATGGGGGATGGGTTGCAAGCAAGGTTGGATGAGGCTGGCCGTAATCCTTTATGACCAATACGGGTTAGCTTTTATTAATCCAGCTTCGACTACCAGCCGTTACAAATGGAATGAAGCAGGCAAGGATCCAGAAAAAAGAATACCATTTCATGGCAATCATATTAAATCCATCATAAAGGTAAGCACATGCGACAAGCGATATAATAAAAATCGAATATATGGGTAGCATCAATTTCCAGTATTTGGTATTTGGATGTTTCCAGGGGGCAAATGTGAAAATAAAAATAATGGCGATCAAAAATAAAATGACTGCGCCGATTCCGCTTTTTATGTTACCTTGAATGAACCAGAAAATTGAGAGCAAAAAAAGCCAGATAAATCCACCCACCCAACCACCGATCCAACCGAATTTTTCTCCTTCCGAAATGATGGATTGTAGATTGCCTGTTTTTTCGAGCATAAAGAAGCTAACAGAGACTGGCATTACCTGCCAAATGAGTAGAAGCGGTTTCAAATTCTAATACTTCATTATTACATATTCTTCCTGGAATTCAAAGGCTAAATCAGCGGGAGTCTTGATTTGCGGGTGAGATCCAATTACCCAGCGCATCAAAACTATGGCATGACGTTTTAAATTTAGCTAAGGAGTTGGATAATCACTTAGGATATCAGGCCAGGAAGCGTATCTTTGAATATTGTGGTTTAATTTTGTGGTTCTGTTCCAGGGACGATCAATGAGGGCTACCGGTATCCTCATTTGCTGGGACAGATGCTGTGCCATTGCAGCTGAGTCTTCCACCGCAAGACAAAACTTCATTTCCGAAAACGCTTCCATAGAGATTGCCCTGTTTCGGTCAATATTTTTACGGGAATATTTATCGACCATGTTAAAGGAATGGTAAGGGACTTTGTGCTTGGCGAGCCAGTCCAGAGATGCGTCATAGGCGGTGGTCAATCGACCGGTCACAATCGAAATCTGATAGCCTAGCCGGTACCATTTGTCCAATACGTCAATCGCACCTTCAATGGGGGAGAACTGCATGATGACGTCGGGCTGATGTGCTCGGTGAAAAAAATGTTCATATTCGTTATCGGTCAGATTAAATGAAACTTTGAGGTCGAAGGAGAAGATATCTTCAAAATTTACGCTTTTGTTGAATTCACGCCTCAGAATGTTGATAAACGATTGCGTGGTGTCAGATAATACATCATCTAAGTCTACGTATATCGGTAACATCAATCTCCCTCTGGGGGTCTCAGCGGGCCGGGGGGGGCCGGGCCAGGGTCTTTTTTCCACAGAATGAACTGATTGTTTTTGATGAGAATCAGACGCATTAAGTATTTTTCAGAAATTTCGGCAACCGCATCCCGCAGGCCCTTCCGTTTTGCAACCAGGCGATAATCATCCCCCGTGATAAATCCGTATTTCTTTACCTTCGGATAATAAAGATCAAGGTCCCTTCGGACGCTTTTATAATTGTGGCTCCCATCGACGTAAATCCAGTCGAAATATTTATCCGGAAAATGATCGTAAACAAACTGCGATTTGCTTCTGTGGATCTCAACCTGACCCGACTCTATTTGATCTTTGAATTTTTGGCATACGATTTTATAGTAGCCCTTGTGAGGCTCGTATCCCCACGGGTCGATCAGGTGCATCTTTTTCGGTTTCACCACTTCCAGAATTTGTTCTGAGAACAGCCCCTTGCTCACACCGATTTCTGCGCACACCGAATTTTTGGGCATCATCTCCAGAAGGAATTTCCTCCCATAAACGATTTCAATCATATCTGTCTCCTCTGGTTGCCTGGAGCTCCAGGGCTTAGAGCTGGCTTTTTAGATCAAAATGCCGATGATAGAATATATGGAAACCAGCACCGTATAACAGATAATATTAAAAAATTCCAGGGTAAAGCACCAGCAACATATCCCACCGGTCATCCCAGATATCGCCTTGAGAAGCGAGAAAGGCTTGTCCAACATCAGATTCTACTCAAGCGGTTTTGATAGAAAAAGGGATCCGCCGGCTGCCGCCTGATATACCGCCTGCGCAAAGCCCATTGCTTCATAAACCTGCCTGGCTGTGTGATTGTTTTCCTGCACCTCCAGAGTGAGCTTGCAGCAACCCATGTCCCGCGCTTTGCGTTCAACCGCGGCGATGAGCCGCCGGCCGACTCCCTGTCCGCGATGTTTGGGTAAGACAGCCAGGTCATGGATGTTGATGAGCGGACGAGCAGCGAAGGTCGAAAATCCCAAAAAGCACAAGGCTATACCGATAGCCTCACCTCCCTGATAGGCAAGAAAAATGATTGTGGTGGGATGCTGCTGCAGCCCGGGGATTAAGGTGCATCGCGCCTCAGCCGAAAGCGGCTTACCATTGCCCATTGGGTCCATGGCATAGGCATCAATAAGCTCGACAACCGCGTACTGATGCTCGCTGCGGTTGAGATCGGCTTCTACTATTTCAACTGGTTGCATTTGAAAAGATTCCCCATTTATCGTCTCACTCCGAAGAAGCGGCTGCCTTGCTGGGCTTCAAGATCATGTGTATCAAAACGCTCAAATCTTCATCTGTAGTTGGCCGAAGTATCATCACAGTTTCTTGCCAAGGTCACAGGCTTTTTTGAGATTGCTGTCTTTGAAGGCTGGGTCAATGGCTGGTTAGTTTTGAGTCAACGACCCCCCGCCTTGGATAATGCCATATAGCCCAAACATGGGTGGAGTATCGGCCATAGGCCGAAAAAGCAAAAGCACCTCAGTGCTTTAAACGTTGCGGTGGTAATCCCGCCGCGGCGGGATTTGAAAACTACCAATCATGCTTTATCCGCGCCTCTCATACTTCTTACCTCTGCATTGTATTTTCTGACCTGTGACGGCAACGTAAACAGATCTATAATCCAACCGATCATAAAAATACCACCGGTAAAAATATACAGGATCCCCATTCCAATTTTGTTCACGTAAAACTTATGAACGCCAATGAGCCCAAGAAAAAACCACAAAAGGTATGCCACCCATAATTCCCTTTCTTTTATCATGATTACCCTCCTTGTTGATAACCGGATATTCGTTTTTTTGTGACGATTTAATTTCCTGGTGATTTAATTCCTTACTAGATACGTTCATTTGTCCGGTATATTTTTAGCCCTGATTTCAAGCTTTACGCCTGTACCATAGGCCACAAGCTCTGCGGCACCTTGCAAGACAGTTGACGTTGTGAATCGAATTCCGACGATACCATCTGCTCCTAAATTTATGGCGTTGGCTACCATTCTGTCTATTGCCTGCTCGCGGGCTTCGGCCATCATTTTGGTATACTCTTCTATTTCACCGCCGATCATGGACTTGAAGCCGGCCAGAATATCCTTGCCCAGATGTTGCGCACAGTCTTCGCAACGAATGTCTGATACAGGGACATCCGGAAGCGCCTGGACATACCCTGGTTTCCCGCATAACGTGCAAGGTCCGTCAAATTCACGCGATTTTTCTTGCGGGTTATTCAGGGGCTCCGATCTAGTGTATGTTTCCGACATCACATTTAATATCAGTTGGTCTATCAGTTGCCTCAATGCCGCATCCGGACCATCTTCTATGGCATTTAGATATTTATTTATATCTTCTCCAAGAGCGACTCTCTGGGTAGGCCTCGAGGCCTTCTGTTCTGGTTCATCAGCGGATTGAATTTTCGCATTCTTCAACACGTCCAGCAGCTTCGCTTCCTCAAGGGATCTTTTTTCAAGGGCCATTTCGTTGAGGGTGAGCGTCGTTGTCCCATTTGCCAGAGCCTCTAAGGACCAATCCAGGCTAATCTCCATGACGTTCCCGGCCTGATCTTTTCCCATGAGGGCGATCGAACCACCATCCATGGCCATGGCGCCATCGAGTATGGTCAATTTTTGAGGAATATTCATTGGTTCTTACGATATTTTATGGGTTCTTTGGTTACTGGTCGCAGAATAATATGATGCGGGTTCTCCACCTCTCCGGAATGCCATCTTTTCCAGCTCGTGCCCCGAGTATTGCGCCGAGGATTGCACCGGTTGTGTCGGTATCTCCTCCAGCACAGAGAATCTCCTGCAATCCGCCCGCAAAGTCTTCCTGGTATCTGAGCCATGTTTGAATGACGCAAGGAACGGTATGGTACATATATCCTGAAATTCCAGATCGAGATCCTATAGACGCAGCGAAGTCGCCAACACGTTGATTGTCTTGGGCGGAGTCGGCAGCCTTGCTCACCAGTTCAACGAATTCAGTGCTCTCGTATTTGGCAAGCGATGTACTTACGATGTCTACGAATTGTTGCGGCAAGATGTTTGTTGATAAAGAACTCAGATGGGCAGCCAGTGCAACCGTGAGTGCACCGAAAAAGGCTTTGGGGTCTGAGTGAGTGATACGCGTAGTGCGCAAGACCCAGTCACTGAGAACTTCGGGGTTCTTACCGAAAGCGATTCCCAGAACAGCACTGCGCATTGCCGGGCCGTTTCCGGCAGAGAACACGCCACTGCGGTCGGGCCGAAAACCCAGCCAGAGCTTGAAAACAGCGCGGAGGGTTGCTATCCCCACTCCGGCCGGAAGACCGGCCAGCCACCAGCGAAATGACCTGGCAAGGTGCCGTTCAAACTGGCCGGGGTTGAAATTGGAAGTAACCAAGGACCGAACCACATACATGGTGTGCTCCGTATCATCGGACACCATGCCGTGGCCAAACAGCAGACGGTGTCGGTCTGGCTGTCCGAAAAGTTTCTTGCCTCGCCGCGGACTGAGACCCTCGTAGGGCAATCCAAGGGCGTCCCCGACGGCGGTGCCGAGAATGCATCCGATAATGGCTTTTTCAAGCGTCATCTAACTTCCATCATTTTTGAGATGGCTTCTGGTAAACGAGCCCAATGCATCGTATCCGCCAAAATCTGAGATTCATATCCAAACGTTATCTTCAGCGGTGAAATCACCACCCATGTCCCCGGTATTTATTGTACCTGCAGGTTCAACCAGCAATATCTTACATTCATCTTTTGCATAGGGTTTATGTTCAACTCCTTTGGGGACGACAAATAATTCACCTTGTTTCAATTCGACTTCTCCTTCACGAAATTCAATCGACATTTCTCCATCAAGAACTATAAAGACTTCATCTGTATCATCATGGTTATGCCAGATGAAGTCGCCTTGAAATTTTACAAGCTTGAAGTGATAGTCATTCATCTGGGCAATGATTCTTGGGGACCAATGGTCAGAAAATAAGGAAAGTTTTTCTTTAAGATTGATGGGCTGAAACTCCATTTTCTTTCTCCATGAAGTATTTACTTTTTTGAAATGCTTACCTCTACAAAGCTTTTTCCGCGCCGAAAGCGGTCATAAATAATCCGCATGGGTATTTGCATGTGATCCCGGTAGAGGCCCAATTTGAAATATATTTCATCTTCATCATCCCTAAATCCCAATGGCCCCTGATAATCAACAATCTGATTGCCGTCCTTCCACACCTGTAGCATACCATCTTTACTGGCTTTTGGCATTATCCGGAAAATCATGTCCACCCATTGATTCCGCAGATCGACTTTTTCTTTATAAAGACGCCGTTTGCCTCTGTCCCTTGCCACGGCTATGATTAACCTGCCACCCATGTATCTCAATGATACCATTGGACTGCGGTCTTTAGAGGGATCTTTGAACGATTGTTTCCAGCGTGCGATTACCAGACGGGTATCTACAATAGGAAAGTCGGCAGGCAATAAAAAGGAAAATGCATACCAGGATTCAACTCCCATGCTTAACCGGACTTCAGGTGCCTCACGCAGCTCGGCGCGTTCAGTTAACTGCCCGTCGCCGCCAATCTCAGTGCAATCGCCCGGAAAAACACTAATTTCTATGGCTCCATTACCGGTCCGGGTAGGAGATGATATATGTCGAAGCCCGGTTTTTGATAATTTTTTAGTCGTCCAGATTGATGATAGGACTTCGGTTTCGAAGTCGTCTTTGAGAAAAATATCCTGTCCTCCAGCACTTGTTGGACCGATGAAGATTCCAAGCGCAATGCAAAAAGAGATGAATTTATTCGAAAAGTAAGGCAAGAGATCACTTCGCTTAGTTAATATGATCGGTGCAAAGTCATCGCAATCGCCTTTTTTGGCTTCTTCAAAATCTTCTGGTGGCATCCAATAATCAAGCCTATTAAATCGTAATATCCTGAAATGATTTCACCAATCATGACTTATTAATTCTCATCCAAAATATGAAGGTGAACACCGCGAACCTTTTCGGTCAAGTGCATCCATTTGGATTGCCGTCTTCTTCAACAATGAAGCACGGATTTTCCTGGGCCATCAGGATGAAATCATCTGGCATATGCGCATTCACTGCAGCTGCAATTTCCTCTGGTGTCAATTCGCCGTAGAACCTTTGTATAAAAGCATTGCTGCGCAATCTAACAGTGAGCTGGATCCAACACACAATCGCATCCGCTTGAACGCATTACGATATTGCTATTCGGATCATTGCGCTAACTGTAATCGGTGATTCTATATAGCTTGCCATTTTTGAACTCGAATTCAGACCGCCCCTCGAGCCGAAGTACCTCGCCCGCTTTCATGCCGTTTGGAAGGTCGACGGCCAGAACCGCTTCGAGGGCGATATCTGCCGTCACAACGTCTCCGGTAAATTTGAAGTTTGTCGCCTTCTGATGGCGAGATGAAAATATTGCTTTCGATTCAACCGCCAGCTCTCGAAACTGTTCTGCACCTGTTGCTTCAGCGTTGACCCCAGCAGCGGCGATGTTTTTAAAGACAACTTCCTGATGGACAAGGGCAACCATTCCGTCTATATCGAAGCTATTGTAAGCGGCGATGTAACTCTGTATTATCATTTTCTGTTCTTCTTCAGTCATGAGGTAGTACTCTTTCTTTGGTACCGCAAACGGTTGAAGTGGACTGCGATTTTACACATAACATCGAGTTAAGCGCTGCAGCCTGCTGCCTCACTTAGCGCAGCCTGTTTGGTTTTCCTTCAGCAGAATTAGATCAGGGATTCCTGATGTAGCGCGAAAGCAATGCATTTTTTGGCTAAACTAGTGTTGCTCCTTCAGCAAGCCCCGGCCTTGCTATCTCGTTGATACGTTGCAGCGTAATAGCGTCAAGCTGAACACTCAATGCTTTTGCATTTTCATCAATGCGCTGAGCTTTTCGAGTGCCGGGAATTGGGAAAATATCTTGCCCCTGATGCAGCAACCAGGCCAGTGCTAATTGCGCCGGGCTTATGTTGAATTTCTCGGCGAGATTCATGAGTTGAGAAAACCGCTCACGATTAGCAATCAGATTATCACCGGCAAAACGCGGATTGTTTTGGCGGAAATCATTTTCATTCAATCTATCGACCGTTCCGGTCAGAAAGCCACTGCCAAGCGGTGACCATGCCACCAGGGCAATGCCGAGTTCCCTTAGTGTTGGAAGGAGCTCTGATTCCACCTCTCGCCGCCAGAGTGAAAATTCATATTGAACTGCCGAGATGGGGTGGATCGCATGTGCCCGGCGCACTTCATCGGCTGTGACATTGCTCAGGCCCAAATACCGAACCTTGCCCGCTTGAACTGCTTCGGCCATCGCTCCAACGGTTTCTTCAACCGGTGTTTGAGGATCCAGATAATGTACATACCAGAGGTCAATCGTTTCAACTTCCAAACGCTTCAGACTCGCATTGAGGGCTTTATGTGCATACCTTGGCGTGCCATTAATGTTTAATGAAAAGCCCCATCCTGTGGGTACTTCTGTACTTGTTTCATTTTCATCGAATACGATACCAAATTTAGTAGCGATAAATGCGTCATTCGTGCTGTTTTTCACAGCCTTGGCCACTAATAATTCATTGTGGCCATTTCCATATGCATCAGCTGAATCAATCATCATACCCGAATCAATGGCATGCACAAGTGTTTTTACAGCTGTGTCATCATCAGAATCGCCGTAATAACCTTCAAGAACCATGGCCCCATAACCGAGCCTCCCCACCGGAGGTCCATCATTCCCGAGTTTGGCTTTTTCAATCATAATGATTCTCCTTATTTTTAATGCCTAAAATTTCATTTGAATTCATTGATCAACCATATTTTGATAAATCTTCATTCTTATCCCATATCCAGCTATAGGATAACCAGCGGCCCGATGACTTTCAAGCTTGCACGGCCTTTTACGATAAAAACCGCAGGTTTTTCCCGCCCGGTTCATCCTTTGGATATACAACCAGATCATTTAATAACAAAATACATCATCAATCCCAAAACCAATAATATTAAAAAAGCCCACCCTGGAACTTTCTTCTGAAAATGTTTTTTTTCCCCAGATAAAATTTCCCATACTTGAGGTTTGGTGCCAGTCAATTCAGGCAAGTTCGATAATATATTTTTGGATTCGATTACAGTTTTTTCTGGAACGAAAATTGAGTACAAGTTGCCAGGTTCCATAAACTTTTGAAATGGCATTGCTATGCGAACACCTTCCGCAGATGTTTCTTGCATATAAAACGATACATCCTTTTCTTCAAGCAGACTGGCAGCAGCATAAAGCTCAAAGAGTTTTCGTGTTTTAAAAATTTCTATGTATCCTTCTACTATTTCAGCCATATTTTGCAGAGTATAACGCAAAAGCTCGCCGGCTGTTTCTTGAGGTTACCTTTTGAAAAACCACTTAATCATTGAATCAGGTTTCAGCTTGCCTTCGGTAGCCGATGGCCCTTGTATAAAAGCAGCCTTCCAACCTGAAGACAGCAGGACCCAAAAGCACCAGCCAGATTCTTTGTTTAACCCACCCACATGGTGATTCCTCGTTTTCCCCAGCGTGTCGCCGACCTTTAAGCCTTCTCGTGTTGTAAATTGCGAATCGTTGGTACTGATGTAGTTAAGATTCCCATCGTTGTCGACGGAAACTATGAAAGTTATGCCGTTGTCAATGACCGCATAGGCTGATGATACCTGGGACGGTGAAATCATGATTTTATATGCGAGTGCCTTGGCGCCACTGGGTAGTGGATCACCGATCGATAATTGGCCGGCATGGATAAATGTTGGGAACAGCAACAAAAATATTAGAAAGAGTTTTTTCATTTACGCAAATACTCTTTTACTTGGTCATAGAGTTTTTGACTTTCTTCTGGTAAATTTTCTCTATTTTCTTTGATATTGCTAAGGACATCTTTGCATTTACAGTCTTAGATTCTTATTTTATAACTGTAGTTCCCGTTCGTGTGCATGCCATTATTATGTCATACGATCAATTTGTTTTCTGATTTGCTGTAAGTGGTCTTTCAAGTGTCTAAGATAATCAATCATGAGCTCACCCAGTGTAATCGATGTGTTTTCATCCACAATCCATACGTGATCGATGCATTCTTTATTCACTGTCCGGATGACGCGTGCTATGTGAAAATTGAAATATTGCCACAGAGCTAACAGGTCATCCCAGGGAGCTACTTGATAGACCTGGATAGACACCCATGCATCGTTGTCTTGTGAATAATCCGGAAAAATCAGGCGATCAGCTACCTGTAAACGGACAAAGCGTTGGTGATTATTGGATGCCGAGTCTACCAGGTGCCCGACAATTTCCTTCACTGACCAGTCGCCAGGCTTTGTACGCGCCTCGATAGTCTCAGGTGTAAGACTCCTTAGCTGCTGGCAGGCCTCATTCACAGTGTTTTCGATATCTGAGGCCAGTTTATTCCAAATATTGGTGTCGTTTTCAACCATCGGTTTTCCTTTCTGGAGGTAATGTCGGGTATGAACCACTTGCCAAACGGACTCTGAGGCTGCAGGGCTCTTACGATAAACCGCAAAGCCTCTCTGGTCAGCTGCAACCTTTTGTTAGAGTGCTCTCTCTTAGCAGAGCAACACGCGATCGTCGTATTTTGCCTATTTTATGCCACGAAAAAACATACGGTGAATCTGGATTCCTGGGTAATTCCTCAACGTTTGAATAGTCTCGGGATACAGAATAAAGCCGATACTGAGGCATCCCGCGATGAGGATACCGTGGCTCAATCAACACGGCCACCACAAATCGATCATTCTCGAGCGCGCGCAATTCTGTAAAGGCAGGCCTATCTGTTGGATGTTCTTCGATGCAAGCCTGAAGCGCAACCTCGCGGGCTCTGGTTACCTCAGGGCCACGCTTGAACCAGAACTTTAGTCTTCTAATCATTATTCGTCCATCAGCTAACGACAAAGTTTAGCCGCAGAAAAGCCTTGGAGCATCTTGTTGAGCGGTGATCCTGCACTGCGCCAAGAACTCCAAAGCCTGTGAAGGTCTCCGAAATTCAATAAATTGGATGTGCTTCCATTCATCAGATGTCTGCAGTGCCGAATATTTCGATCGATTTCGTCGAAACGTCTGGAGCACCCAAA
>JASFPE010000036.1:0-20377 GCA_050116155.1 Desulfobacterales bacterium | reverse complement strand
CTACCCGTTTCCCCTCCCTTGATGGGAGGGGATTAAGGGGAGGGTGATCACCCCTGCCCGCATCAAGATTGTTTATATTCGTGCATTATAGCGCTGAAGCTTCACTGCGTGCCCATTATTCCAATATTCCAGTCTAATACTTTTTGCCCTGTTCAACTTCACCGATGGCCACATCAATAATATCGATGGCGCGATCCATTTCCTCCCGGGTGATGATCAACGCGGGTCTGAGCGTCAGGACATTGCCTTCAATGGTTTTGGCCGAAAGGCCTTTTTCCAGGCACTTAAACATGAGGATCTCGGCTTCCTCTATGGCGCGTTCTTTGGTTTTCGGGTTGCTCACCAGATCTATGCCGATGTGCAGTCCCAGACCGGCAACATGACCGATGAGCGGATGATTCTCCTTCAATCCATTCAGTCGTTGGACCGCGTGCGCGCCTAATTTGGCGGCATGGGCTGGCAGGTCATTCGCTTCGAGGTAATCAATCTCAGCCAGAGCAGCAGCCGCGCAAAGCGCATTCTTTTCATGGGTGTAGTGCCCGATGGAGCGCTGCTGGCAGACATTGTATTTATCATGGGTGACAATACCGGCAAAAGGTGCCAGACCGCCTCCCAGAGATTTACCCAGCACCAAAATATCCGGCGTAACGAAATGCTCACAGGCAAACATCTTTCCGGTGCGGCCGAATCCCTCGATGATTTCATCAAAAATCAACAAACAACCGTATTGCTCACACAGCCGTTTTACGCCTTCCCAGTATTGCCTGGACGGCACCACCGGTGTGGCCGAAATCGGCTCGCCGATGATGGCAGCCACTTCCGGCGCTCTTTTTACTACCATTTCAATCTGACGCAGGCATTCGGCATCCACATCTGCCTCGGATGCGAATCCCCAGGGATTGCGATAGTAATTGGGAAATTCGACATGCAAGGCTCCCGGCACCATCGGGCCAAATCCAGCGCTGAAGTGTTCCTCTCCGCCGATACTGGCGGACCCGAATCCGGCACCGTGAAAGGAGTCCCAGAATGAAATGGTTTTAAACCGTCCGGTGACTTGCATGGCCAGCATCAAGGCCATTTCAATGGCTTCCGAGCCGCCCGGACAAAATAAAGAGCGACAAAGTCCATCCGGTGTAATTTCTGCCAGTTTCTTGGCCAGCTTGATGGCGGGGATGTTCGTATATCTGCGCGGACAAAAAGTCATGCCTTCATCCAGCTGTTTTTTAACCGCCTGGATAACCGCTGGATTGTTAAAGCCTGCATTGTGCACGCCGTTGCCGTGCATATCGATATATTTCTTGCCGTCAAGGTCTTCGATATAAATGCCATCGACCCGGGAGAGCACATTCAGCACCGGTGTGGACAGGCTTTGATGCAAAAAATATTTCACATCTTGGTCAAACCATTGCTTTGCTTTTTGAGACAGATTTCGCTCCCAGTATTTGCGGCGATTCGGTGTGGTATTGACATCACCCTGTTCTCTTTCGATGCGCTTGTCTTTTTTTGCAGGTTGTTTTGGCATAATCGAGTCCCTTTGGATTGCTTCAAGACAGGTCAGTATTGTGGGAGCGGCTTCCAGCCGCGATTGGATTTTGAGGATTATACCGATTATCGCGGCTGGAAGCCGCTCCCACAGCAAAAAACCATTTCAAAACTTAAACAAGAAAATCCTCAGGCAATCGCATTGTTATGAAGCCCACCCCTTCATTTCTTTTTTTTTCTCTTGACCGATTGTAGAGGCGAGTTTTGCAGTCTGTCCAATAACGCCCCAATTCAACCAAAAGCCCTCCCCTTAATCCCCTTCCATCAGGGGGAGCGGAAATGAATTGCTGGACAGCCTGTTTATCCCCGTTTAAAAATATTAAATTAAGTTTATTTAGGATATTCGATTTATTCAAGCGAAAAAAAGTGATGGGCATTATGACAAAATGGATATATACTCATCATGGCTGATGTGATAGAAAGCAAAATGCACAAAGATAGCTTCTAAGGACCTAAAGAGAGGCAGACATGCAAAAGTTGCACAAATCAGAAGGCGATATCAATATTTCGCCCCGACGCGATCAATGGCAAAAAGATAATATCAGCGCCGAAAACAAAGCGCTGCTGGAAGAAGATGCGCGCTACTTTTTGAAACAATCACTTTCCACTCCGTGCTTGAACAGTCTGCAAACCTGTGAAGGTATTTATATCGAGGATATGCAGGGGCGCCGCTATATGGATTTCCACGGCAACAACGTGCATCAGGTCGGGTTTGCCAACCCCGACGTGATCGCCGCCGCTAAAAAACAACTCGATGAGTTGTCGTTTTGCACCCGGCGCTATACCAATCGCGTGGCCGTTGCTCTCGCACGAAAACTGGCGAAAATCGCACCCGGCAGTTTGAACAAAACCCTTTTCTGTCCTGGAGGCGCGGAAGCCGTCGGCATAGCACTAAAACTGGTTCGCATTGCCACAGGACGACACAAAACCATTTCCATGTGGGATTCGTTTCACGGTGCCACCCTGGATACCATTTCCATCGGCGGCGAAGCCATCTTCCGCCAGGACATGGGACCATTGCTACCGGGGATCGAACACGTGCCACCGGCTGATGAATACCGTTGTGTGTTCGGTTGCTCGGAACGCGGGGGATGCGATCTCACCTGTGCCAACTATGTCGAATATATCTTGGAGAAAGAGGGTGACATCTCCGCGGTCATCTCCGAGCCCATCCGTAGCACACCGTATATTCCCAAACCCGCATACTGGCAAAAAATTCGTCGGGCCTGCGATCGTCATGGCGCGCTGTTGATTTTCGATGAGATTCCCCATTGTCTCGGCCGCACCGGGAAAATGTTTACCTTTGAAAATTTCGGTGTCACCCCGGATATGGTCGTCATCGGAAAAGGCCTGGGGGGCGGAATTTTTCCCTTGGCAGCCATCATTGCCCACGAGGAGCTGGATGTTGCCGCCGATCGCGCCCTGGGGCACTATACCCATGAGAAAAGTCCGGTCGGATGTGCGGCGGCTTTGGCGACCATCGAATATATTGAACATCACAATCTGGTTCAACATGCCCGCGATCTGGGCGCATATTCATTGGATCGCCTGCATGAGATGAAGGAGCGTCATGCCCTGATCGGTGACGTGCGTGGTCTGGGCCTGTTTTTGGGCATTGAGCTGGTCAAAAGCAGAGACACCCGCGAAAGAGCCAGCGATGAAGCCGAGGCGGTGATGTATGCTGCGCTTTCAAAGGGCTTAAGCTTCAAAACCACCATGGGAAATATTCTCACCCTCACCCCGGCGCTGACGATTACGAAAGAAGAAATGGATAAGGCACTGGATATCATCGAGGAGTGTATAGATGAAGTTGAGAAGAAAGGATGAACGTCCAGTATTGAACACACTGAACATCCAACATCGAACGTCCAACGTTGAACATCGAATAAAAACAATCATCCAATACGGAATATTAAGTCGCTATAAGCATTTCTATTCAGCAGTTTTGATCCTCGTAACGAAGATATCATTTTAATTTCTGTTCTTCCAGATCGGATGTCTTTCTCTTAATCTTTTCAAATTCAACGTTCGATGTTGAATGTTCAATGTTCGATGTTCAATTTTTTTAGCCCCTCCAGGAAAAAAACAACCTAGCGCTTATGTTGCGACGCTTCCCGGCTTACTTTCCCCACCCGGCATTACCGCTGACCAATCCTTCAAAGCGCGCACGGATTTTTGCATCAACATCTTCGGAGAACACAGCCGGGTTGTCACGGGTGAGAATCTTGCGGGCATCCCTCATCGCATTGCTGTGCGCATCGGGTCGTCCCCCCTCTTCCCAGGGTCCTCGCAGGTCTCGCACGGCCAAATCCGGCAAAAAAGCGGTGGTGCGCATATGCTCGAAGGTATGCATTTTATCCATGTAATTTCCACCGGGCCCGGTTTCTGCGATCACGTCCATGGCCATGTTTTCTTTACTAAACTCAACCCCTTTCTGCATGCGTTTGAGCATCATCGCGATTTCATTGTCGATTATTGCCTTGGCAAAATCAAATGCCATCAGCCCCCCCAGCAATCCTCCCATATTGAACATATCGGCCCCTGCCAGCAGCGCCGCGGTGACATTCATACCGGTTTCATAACCGCACTGGGCATCATTGACCTGGGCATTGGTTAGGCCGATATAACCACCCGAAGGGACATTATAAAATCCGGCCATCTGGCTATGGGCCATCTGCAAAATGCCGGTCTCAATGGCTCCGGGTGCATAGGCACCTGTACGAAGGTCAGCAACGGTTGATAATACCGCGTAGATTAGCGGCGTTTGGGGTCGAATCATTTGCATCAGCACACCCAGGGCCAGAAATTCGGCGTTGCCAAGCGTCAAGGTTCCGGTTAGCGTCATGGGCGCCGTCAGGCCGGCGTTGGGGACAATGCTTCCGTAAACAGGATATCCTTTTTCGGCAACGAACATTAGTGCTTCAAGAGATTTTACGTCCATGGTTAACGGTGATACCACCGGACAGTAATGGTGGCTGATGATCGGCCGCTCTTTATAGGCTTCTTCACCGCCGGCAATGATGGTACCCAATTCGAGCACCTGCAGCAAATCTTGCATGTTGACGGTATTGCTTCGAACCGGTTTTAAACAATTTTTCAAAGACGGGTAAAAACGGGAGACACTGAATTGGCCTGCCGGTGCATCGTCAGCCAGTGTTGAAATTGAAAAAATATCATAGCCCGGTAATTCATTGATCAGAAAAGCGATATCGGCAATATCCTTTGAGGTAGCCCGTCTTTCTTCACCGGAGTCGGGATCAATTATGTTGGGAGCGGAGCTTCCGGTTAAAATGACAGGTCGGTCATCCGGAATCGTTCGATCAAATTGCGGATCACGTCCCGTAAATGAAAATTGGGGTACGAACGCCTGGCGAAAGTCTTCCACCACCTGGCGTGGGAACTTTACGATTTTGGTTTCGCTATCCACTTTGCAATCGTGGTGCGAGTATATCTTTCTGGCCTTTTCGTTGTTGACCAGAACGCCGATATTTTCCAGGATCTCTAAAGAGGCGTTGTGAATCTCTTCAACTTCAGATTGGCTCAGAAATTTCGCGTATTGCATGAGATCTCCTTTGCATGGCAATTGGGTATGAAGTTTTAATAAAGTCTTAATAGATTGATATTCATATAAACATAAACTATTGTGATTGACGAAACCAGATTATTGATTTGACCTCATCTATATCCAATTTTACGCTAGCCGAGCAAGTATATTTACAATGATTTTTACCATAACATTATTTTGTGTTTGGTGTTTGTTATCAGTTTATTAGAATCCGGATGATAATACGACGAATGGAGAGACAATGCAAATTCCCAGGATAGGAACATTTGACACAGAATATGGGCGCAGGGATGGAAAATTGATGCTTCCCCAATCTCTCTGGACCGACACCCGGCAGGAAAGCGTCGACACCACACCCCTAAGCGATAATACCGAATCCGACGTCACCATCGTCGGCGGCGGCATCACGGGCCTGTCGGCGGCCATACACCTGCGTGAACAGGGATATGCCGTCACGGTGTTGGAAGCCGGTGAGATCGGCTGGGGGGGATCGGGCCGCAATGGCGGTCACTTCAATACGGGGTGGAAGGTTGACCCGCAGGATATATTGAACCACCATGGCAAACAGCGCGGTGAGCGCATCGTCCGGATGGCAGATAAAACCTGCGACCTGGTATACGAGCTCATCGAGCGCCACAATATCTGATGCGACGTCGTCCGAAATGGTTATGTACAGGCGGCGGTCGGTAAAAAGGATTTGAAAACCGTGCAAAACAAGGCGCGCCAGTGGATGGAACGCGGGGCAGCGGTGGAAATTTTGGGTAAACCGAAAATTCGCGAAATCCTTGGATCGGACTACTATATCGGCGGACAGTTGGACCTGCGCGGTGGATGTCTGCAGCCGCTTTCGTATGTGTGTGGATTGGCGCGGGTGGCCATGGAACTGGGAGCCGATGTTTATGAGCACTCGCCGGTGACAGAGATCAAGCGTCAAAAAAATGATTGGTTGATGCATAGCCCACAGGGCAATTTGCGCTCGAAGTTTCTTTTGATCGCCACCAATGCCTATACCGGAACACTTTGGCCCAAGTTGAGACGAACCCTGGTGCCGGTGACCAGCTTCATCACGGTGACCGAACCGCTGCCGGACGATTTGCGCCGACAAATTCTGCCCCGTCGAACCAGTGTATCTGAATCCCGCAGAATCCCGCTTTATTTTATGATCTCAAATGACGGTCGCCTGGTCATCGGGGGTCGGGGCAATACCTTCAATACAGACCAATCAGGCATTGCTCAGCATATCCAAAAAACGGCCATTCACATTTATCCCCATCTGGCGGGTGTGAAGTGGGAATATAACTGGGGGGGGGCTCGTGGCGATCACCATTGATCGAGAACCCCGGATTTTCGAACTGGGAACCGATGCGTATGCCGGTCTGGCTTACAACGGACGCGGGGTTCCCATGGCCACCATGATGGGCAAGCAACTGGCCGATTTGGTCTGCGGTGAGGATGTTCCCATGCCCGTCGAACCGGTGCGCCCTATTCCGTTTCAGCGATTCGCGCAGATCGGTATTTCCTTTCATATCGTCACCGGCCGCTTGCTCGATCGCCTCCAGTAGCCGGGAATTATCTTCTAAAATAAGACTTTACGTGTTCATCTTCGTCAGGTAAATAGCTTACATGTCGATTACGGCTGCAATCCTTTTGATTATCTCGGCCGCAACCCATGCCGGTTGGAATTTCATCAGCAAAAAAGTGCACCCGACCCAGGCATTTTACCTGGTGGCCAATACCCTGGGTGTGATTTGTGTCCTGCCTGTACTTTTTTACTACGGGCATCAAATTTATCTGATCCCGCTGCCCGTCTGGATATATGCGGTCATGTCCGGATTCTTTCTGGCAGCTTACCTGGAGGCACTTGCCGGATCGTACCGCAGCGGTGACATCTCCATCGCCTACCCCCTGGCAAGGGCGCTTCCGGTTCTCTTTGTGTTGTGTTTCACTCTTTTTTCCGGTCAGGGAAAACCATTGGGTGTATGGTTTATTCTCGGAGCCGTTCTCGTTGTCGGGGGATGTATTATCCTGCCATTAAAGGCATTTGGAGACTTTCAAATATCAAATTATAAGAACCTTTGCGTTGTGTTGGCGGTTTTGGCTGCAATTGGAATCTCGGGCTATACGTTGACAGATGATATTGCGTTACGTCACCTCCGAGAACTTGCCGGAAAACCGTTTACTGCAGTTGAAGGCACACTGATTTATATGGTGCTTGAGGGTATTAGCTGCTCGCTTTGGCAAAGCTTGTTTGTGCTGCTGCAGTCCCGTGAACGGACAAATTTAACCGACGTTTTACACAATTATAAAGGCGCAGCCGCAACCACCGGAGTTGGAATCTATTTGACTTATGGACTGGTTCTGGTGTCCATGAATTTCGTAAATAATGTCAGCTATGTAGCGACCTTCCGGCAACTCAGTATCCCCATAGGGGCCCTATTTGGTATGGTGTTATTAAGAGAACCGCGCTATAATCCCAAAATAATCGCGGTGGCCATGATCTTTATCGGTCTGATCCTGGTGGGCTTGGGTTAGTGACCACAGTTGCGTCGAATGGATATATCTATACTTGAAATCGTCATTATCAGTTTGGCAGGGCTTGTACTGGGGGCTATGGGCGCCATTATCGGTAGCACGCTGCTGGTCATCGTCCCCATGTTGAGCTTTATGGGATTACCCATCCAGACCGCCATCGGCACTGCCAAGATCTCTGTGATTGGTCGTGAAATTATTCCGGCTGTTTATTTTCATGCCAAAAAGCTCGTAAAATTAGGCCTGGCCATCCCCTTCAGCATTGCCGCATTGATAACATCATGGTACGGATCTGTGGTAGCCATATCTCTGGATGCAAGCATCCTGGAAAAAATCGTGGGAATATGTATGTGCATTATTTCCGCCATCATTCTGATAAATCCCAAAATCGGTCTCCAGGAAAAAGAAACGAAGATGACCTTCCGGCACAGGGCCATCAGCATTTTACTCGGGGCTGTCGTCGGTTTTTATGTCGGTATATTTGGCGGTGGCGGAAATGTATTTATCATCATTGGATTCATTCTTATATTCGGCAATACGTTTTTGCAGGCAACGGCAACTTCAAAATTACCCAATTTACTGATCACAGCAGCCTCAATTCCAATGTTCATGATCAATGGTTTTGTGAATTGGGAAATTGCCATACCGCTGACGTTAAGCACTACGGCCGGATCATTTTTTGGGGCAAAACTGGCAATTATTAAAGGAAATAAGTTTATTCGAATGCTTTTTGTTGGCCTGGTCTGCGTGCTTGCCGTGAAATATTTAATTTAGTATGTGCAAATGATCAAAAAATCTATGCCTCAAAAAACCGAATCTGAAAACTTCTGCATATCGGACCCGCTAGCCAAAACCGTTTTAGATTCAATATCGGCCCACATTGCCATCCTCGATCAAAACGGCGTCATTCTGGAGACCAATAAGGCCTGGCAAGAGTATGCTAAAGCCGGCAATGCCAAAGAAAAAATTGATTTCGCTGGCGTAAATTATCTGAGCGTTTGTGATGCATCCAGCGGACAGGATGCAGATGACGCAACCAAGGTGGCAGCCGGCATCCGATCGGTTATTTCAGGGAAAATCAAAGAATTTGCATACGATTACCCCTGCCATTCACCGACCGGAAGACACTGGTATTATATGCGGGCCATACGCATGGCCGGTAAAGGTCCGGTACGAATTGTGATTAGTCATTCAGATATAACCGCCCTGAAATTGGCCGAAGAAGCCTTGATCGAGCGCGAGCACGAACGAGACCAGCTGCGGCATTCACTAGAGCTGGCTAAGGAAGTCCAGCAAAATTTTTTGCCAAAGACCACACCGCAAATTAAAGGATTGGATATCGCCGCCAAAAGCATATATTGTGATGAAACCGGTGGGGATTACTTTGATTTTCTGGAGTTTAATGGACCACAAGGTTCCAGGGTATCCGTAGTGATCGGCGACGTATCCGGGCATGGTATTCCCTCGGCCTTGCTGATGGTATCTGCCCGCTCAGCACTACGTCAACGATCGAAATTGGATGGCACTGTCTCCCAAATCATTTCCGATGTAAATTGGCAAATCACTGAAGATGTAGAAGACTCCGGTCGCTTCGTCACGTTGTTCTATTTGACTGTGGATCCAAGCCGAAAAGCACTAAATTGGATCCGGGCCGGTCATGAACCGGCCCTCTTTTACGACCTGAAGAAAAATATTTTTAAAGAGCTCAAAGGAAAAGGAGCGGCCCTGGGACTGAGCATCAAATCATCTTATGAAGAAAAAAGAACGACAGGTCTGGGCAAAGGAAATATCATTATACTTTTTTCGGATGGAATCTTTGAAGCACGAAACGCCACAGGACAGATGTTCGGCAAGGACGCCATTAAAAAAATCATTAGAAAACAAGCAAACTTGAGCGCTAAAGAAATGCTGGATAGTGTATTTCAAGAAGTGATTCAATTTCAGGGTGGTAACGAATTTGAAGACGACGCCACCATGGCTGTAATCAAAATTGTTGAAGATTTATAATATATTAATAAATTGATGAACACTAAAAAAATACACGCACTTATGCTCATTTTTCTGCTATTTTCACTGACACCGGCAGCGGCCCAGCAAAATAATGCCGTCTCCAATGAAGCAGATGATTTGAAATGGCAAAGGCTCGCAAAAGGACTCGAACTCGGTGTTTTTATTTCTCCTCAACACTCCGAATCGGGGGATTCGTTGATTCGGGTACTGCGAATCGATCCGAAACACTTCCGGTTCCGTTTGTTGAATGCATCGGCCACTAAAGAGGGTCGCCCCTTGACTGCCAGGCAATGGTGTCGACAAAACGGCCTGGTCGCCGCAATTAATGCCAGCATGTACCAAACCGATCATAAAACCAGTGTTTCGCTCATGCGCACCAAATCGCATATCAATAACTCGCGGCTTTCAAAGGATAAGACGATCCTGGCATTCGACCGACAGAGCCCTGAGGTTCCTCTGGTCAAAATTATTGATCGCGAATGCGAAGATTTTAAAGCCTGGAAGAAAAAGTACGGCACTCTGGTTCAAAGTATTCGGATGATCTCATGTAAAGGCAAAAATGTCTGGCGCCAGCAATCTCAGAAATGGAGTACGGCGGCAATCGCAATGGATCGGCAGGATAAGATTTTATTTATCCATGTAAGTTCCCCGTTTAGTACCCACGATTTGATCAACATCCTGCAGCAACTGACACTTAATATTTCGAGGGCAATGTACTGCGAAGGTGGTCCCCAGTCACAATTATATATCCGCCATGGAAAAAAAGAATATAATTTCTTCGGGGGGTTTGATATCAATTTGAATGAAAACATTAACAATCCTGCTTTTTGGCCAATACCGAACGTTGTCGGGATTACTTTGCGATAAAAAAATAGCACCTGATGCTTAATTTTCTTTTTGTGGGAGCGGCTTCCAGCCGCGATAAATGGGTTTAATTAGTTATCCTTTCGCGGCTGGAAGCCGCTCCCACCGAGATATAAAACTTCGAAATTGATTGCCAATAGTGACGCTCGATGAACCTGAACCAATTGAAAATTTTTTATATGGCAGCCAAAAAAGGCAGCCTGAGCGAAGCGGCCGAAGCGCTTTATATTACCCAGCCTGCGGTTACCAAGGGGATTCAGCGTCTCCAGGAATTCTATGAGATTAAGTTTGTCAATCACATTGGCAAAAAGCTGGTGCTAACCGATGCCGGTGAAGTGCTTTACGAAATCGCCGAAAAAATATTTGAGATGGAAACCCGGGCCGAAGAAAGCATCAGGGATTTCCAGCAACGCAAGAAAGGACATATCCGCATTCTTTCCAGCGAAAGCTTCGGAGACTATTACTTGCCACAAATCATTATCCCCTTTAGCCAGGCGCATCCGTTGGTGCGCGTTTCCATGAACATTTTACCCACCAAGCACGTCGTCGAAAACACCGTGACCCTCAACAGCGACCTGGGATTTATTTCCTACCCCGTAGAAAACAAAAAACTGGTGGTCAGGGAAGTCCTGGAAGACCAGCTGGTGATCATCACTCCCTCGAAACATTCTCTGACCCAAAAGTCTCAATTGCAGCCACGCGATCTGGAAAATCAGCTGATTATTATGCACGAAGCAGATTCGGCCCCGCGCAGGGCCATCGAAGATTATATTCGCCGCAATCATATTTCGGTAAAAATACCGCTGGAGCTCTCCAGCAATAGGGCCATCAAGCGAGCCGTTGAGGAAGGTATCGGTATTGCCCTGATCTCCAGAAAAGTGGCCAATGACGAGATTCAAGCCAAACGGCTCAAAGCCATCCGTCTGTCGGATCCATCCATGAACCGCAAATTTTATATGATCCACCACAAAGACAAATATATCTCCGAATCCCTCCAAACGTTCATCGATATGGTTTTTGAATGGTCGTCCGAATATACCCGCAGCCTATCATAACCTCCTATTTGTAGGACAGCAGACCGGTTCAAACCGAGCGATATTAAGGGTAAAGGCAAACACAATGATCACCATAATTGATTTTTGGGTTAGAGCTTGACACTTAATCTCAAGTTTAGTTATAAGACATTATATTGAATGCGATATCGGATCCTGGAACCCTGCAAGAGGAAATGAAATAGACGGAGGGCTCTGTGATACTCAAGGCGATTAATGTCACCAAAAAGTTCGGTGAGCTTAAAGCGGTAAACGATCTGAGTTTTGAGGTGAAACAAGGGCAGATCTTTGGTATTGCTGGACCCAATGGAGCCGGCAAATCGACGGTATACAACCTTATCACCGGTTTTTACTCATACGAGGGCGCCATCGTATTTGAGGGTCGTAACATGGCCGGCCTGCCACCCTATCGTATTGCCAAAGCCGGTATTGCCCGAACCTTTCAGATTCCTCAGACTTTTCCCAGCCTCAGCGTACAAAAAAGCATCTCCGTAGGCAGCCGATTCGGTGCCCCCGGCGGTCTCGATCCGGATTATGTGGATGAGGTCATCCGCTTTGTCGATCTTGAGCAAGAACGTTTTCAAGGTACCGGTTTATTAACCCTACTGGGTAAAAAGAAACTGATGATCGGTGCCTCCCTGGCTACCAAACCTAAAATCCTGATGCTGGATGAGCCCATGGCCGGTTGCAATGCAACCGAGATCAGAAGCCTGATGGATTTGATTGCCAAAATCAACCAGGAACTGGGAGTAACGATTATCATCATCGAGCACTTCATGAAGGTGCTCACTGAGCTTGCCGAGAGCCTGTTGATCATTGAATCCGGTCGCAAGGTTTGCCAGGACGATCCCGCCAAAGTCGTCAATGATCCCAAAGTTATTGAATGTTATTTAGGTGACGATCATGCTGAACGTGAATAATTTGAACGCTTATTACGGTGAATCGCATGTCTTAAAGGATGTCTCCATTGCCGTCAACGAGGGCGAGGTAGTTGTCATGCTGGGGCCCAACGGTCACGGCAAAAGCACGCTGTTAAAATCCATTTGTGGACTAGTGGAAAAAAAGGATGGCCAGATCACTTATCAGGATCAAGAAATCAATGGTATAGTAACCGAAAAGCTAGTCGACCTGGGAGTTATCTACATATCTGAAAACCGGGAACTTTTTCCTCATATGACGGTTTTGGAAAACCTGAAACTGGGGGCCTATACCAAAAATGCCCGGGCCCATGAAAAGAAAAACCTGGAGCGTGTATTCGCCCTCTTTCCGCGACTGGTGGAACGCCAAAAACAGTTAGCCACAACCATGAGCGGCGGCGAAGCCCGTATGCTGGCCGTGGCAAGGGGACTGATGTCCAATCCGGATTTTTTGTGTATCGATGAGCCCTCGTTGGGTCTTCAACCCAGCCTGCGGCATGAGATTTTTTCCACCATCAAACAGATCAACGAACAGGGAAAAACCGTACTTTTGGTGGAACAAAATATCCCTCAAATAGCGGAGCTGGCAGACAGAATTTATGTTATGGAAGAGGGGCAGATTACCTTTACGGGAAGTAAGGACGAAGCCCTTGGCAATGAGGCTCTGAAGGAAATTTTTCTGGGTATGTAGTATCATTCCCAAAATTTGTTTTACTCTGCAGCTGCGTTTGGCAAAGGAATAAGGCATAATGTTTAGTGAAGATACCATTTTATTATTTTATGAAATCACGGATGTGATTATCGCCGGTCTATCCACCGGTTCGGTATACGCCCTCATGGCCGTGGGCATGACGCTGGTCTACGGTGTGACCAAGGCCTTTAATTTCGCCTATGGAGATTTTTTTAACATGGGTGGCTATTTTGCCTGGATCCTGATCTTTGGGATAGGCTTTCAATTCGGCGGTTACCTGACGGTTCTGATCATCGTGATGCCGTTGATGTTTGCCGTAGGGTACATGTTGGAAAAACTGATGGTGGCCCCTTTAAGGAAACGCAAGGACTGGGAAAACAAGGTCATGATGCTGACGCTGGGCCTGGCACTGTTCCTGACCAGTTTGTATACGGTGGTCTTTGGTGTCAAGTTGAAGTCGTTGCCTCCCATGCTGGAAGGGACCCTTGAAGTCGGGCAATTGGTGTTCGCCAACCAGGATATTTTAATATTCGTCATGTCTCTGGGCGGCATCTTGCTCTTTGGATGGATGCTCAACAACACCCGAATTGGTATGGCGGTACAGGCTGTGGCTCAGAATCCGTTAGGGGCCAAGATCGTCGGCATTCCGCAGGGGCGCATTTTCGCCTCTACCTTTGCCATCTCAACGGTCATGGTGGGTTTCGGCGGAATTCTGCTGAGCCAAAAGTGGTTCATCAATCCCATGTCGGGCGGAGCCATTATGGTCAAAGCCTGGGTGGTCACGGCCTTCGGCGGTATGGGATCTATCCGTGGCGGTCTCTATGCCGCTTTCATTATCGGCATGTTGGAGGCATTTGTGGGCTGGATGTTCGGTATGAGTTACGGCATTATTGCGCTTTTTATTCTTTTGTTGGCTACCTTGGCGCTGCGGCCTCAAGGTCTGATGGGAAGAGGTGAGTAAGGTATGCGTTTAAAACATATGGCGATAATCATCGGTGTTTGCTACGGGACCATAGCGATCTTTCCCATCTTTGTGGGAGACATTAAATTCATGATGAACATTTTAATCATGTGTCTCATCTGGGCCGTGGTGGCCTCATGTTGGGATGTGATGATGGGGTTTGCCGGGATCTTTTCATTCGGACAGGTGGCTTTTTTCGTTATGGGCGCCTATTGCTCGGCAATCCTGGCCCTTAACTTTCATATCCCACCGGCTCTGTCCATCCTGATTGGTGGATTGTTCACCGCCGGAATGGGGATTCTGGTGGGGCTGCCCTGTCTGAAACTGGCAGGTCCTTATGTGGCCCTGGTTACCTTTGGCGTACACATGGCTCTCCAGGCGGTGATAAGGGGTGAGATCGGTATTGCCCTGGGAACTCGCGGCTCGTGGGGCTTATTGAACATTCCTCCGTTCAGTCTATTCGGTTTCGCCTTCACTTCCGATAATATGGTGCCGACTTTCTACATGATGCTAGTGGTATCCCTTGTCTGTGCGGTGATTATCATGTTTATGATCAAATCCTACTGGGGTGTTGCCTTTCTGGCCCTTAAAGATTCCCAGGATTTCGCCATGAGCCTTGGCATCAGCGCATTCAAATACAAGCTGATGGTATTTGCCCTGACTTCATTTCTGACCGGTATTATCGGGGGTTTCTATGGCCATTTTTACGGAGTTCTATCTTTCCGTTTACTGGATCTGGATCTGTTTAGTATCTTGATGGTCATGATGTTGGTGGGTGGTCTGGGACATTTTCCCGGTACCATTATCGGTGCGTTTCTGGTGGTGGCCGGCAGTGAGCTGATGTCGCCGCTGGGCGCTTACCGGGCCGTGGCCATGGGAGGTTTGGTGGTCGTCTTGGTGCTGGCACTGCCCAATGGTGTGATGGGTCCTTTTTTAAAACGGTCTGCAAAAAACCTATCGGCCGGCTGATGCGGATAACAAGGATAAGATAGTCATCTCATCGTCTATTGTTTACTGCCAACAAGTTTACACATATTACTGCGTCGATCGAATGAATTCAATGAATGTTCTTATTTAATGAAAGGAGAGGAATCACATGAAAAAAAACACTCTAATGGCAATGATTATGGCGATTTGTCTATCGGTGGCTTCATTGGCTATGGCTGCCGACACCATACCGGTCGGCGTTCCGATTCCGATGACCGGCTGGGCTGCCGGTTCCGGAGCAGATTATTTCAAGGGCATCAAGATGGCCATAGACGAACTTAATGAGACCGGTGGCGTTTTGGGAAAACAACTTGAGATTTTCCGTTTCGATTCAAAGGGATTTGAGCCTGAAGTGGTCATGCAGGCGGCCGATTATCTGTGCGGCCAGAAAAAGGTTGCCGCAGTGTTCGCCGGCTGGGCCGGCTGGGGTCAGGATGTGACGGCCTACGGTAAATATGATGCGCCCTTTTTTGCCGACGACGGTTCCCAGGCGGCTGTAGATGTTTTCAGGACAGATCCTGAAAAATATTACAATATCTATCAGATGACCCCAACGGGTCCAGGACAGGCCATCAGCATGTTTCGGGCGCTGACGAACCTGCCTTACAAGTACCCCAATAAAAAGTTGGTCATCATCAATACCGACGATTCCTGGGGTCTTGAGATCAAAGACACGATTGCAAAAAATTTCAAAAAAATCGGCTGGAAAGTGGCCAAACAGGAAACCGTGCCTTACGGCACCAACGAGTGGGGAATCATTCTCTCTAGGGTCCGCAGGATCAAACCGGCGCTGATCCATTTTGAGATCGCCAGTGGTCAGGAGAATATTACCTTTATCCAGCAGTTTTTGAAAAAGCCCACCAACACTATTGTCAGCATTGGCTGGGGGATCACACCGCGCGAAGTGGTGGACAATCTGGGCACAACTGCTGACGGGATTATCGGTGAGATGCCGGCTGGGCTACCGGCCCCCAAGGCGCCCAATGCCGCCGGGCAGGCCTGGGTGGATAAATTCGTAAGTCTTTACAAACATCAGATCCCGGCCGGTTCCTGGATTTTTTACACGGCTGTTAAAGCATGGGCCCATGCCGCCGAACAGGTGGGAGATGCCTTTGACTTCAAGGCTGTCAACAAGTATCTCCAAGAGAATGGCTATGAAGGGCATCAGGGCCTGATGAAGTGGGACAAGGACAATGTCATGCGCGCTCAACCAGCCTCGCCGGTGGTCCACTACCAGGTGCAGAAAGGAGAACTGTCACCGATCTTCACCGATCCGCCGCTGACGCCTTATCCGCACGGGAAGTTTATTAAACCGAGATGGATTAAGTAATTGAACTGGACAACCTGTTAATCCAGGTAGATGATTGCCCCCCCTTGACAGATATGATCATGAAGACGATTGAAAAGGGGGTGCAATCTTTGCCTTCCTCTTGCTTCCCGACACCGTACCGACAGTCAGCTGCCAATTTTCTTTATCCTGATTTACCTGCTTCGAGATGATGAAAGTGAGATACCGCCGGGGCGATATTCCATCAGTCAAATCAAGGCACCTATTACTGCCTGAGCGAGTGGAAATGTGTGGATAGTGGCATGGGATTTGCGAATTTAAGCAGGATCAAGGACATAGTGATCATGAAAGGGGTAAGCATGATGTTTAAAGGAAAACTTCGTATGGCAACAGCTATTATTGTGGTTTTCTTGACGGTATTGTTTGCATCGGGAGCTGTTTATGCCGGGGAAAAGATCACCATAGCTGAATTTAACTGGTCCGGTGCTGTCGCAGTTACCAATGTCATGAAAAATGTCATGGAGGACAGGCTGGGCATTCCGGTCGTGATAAAGCGGCTTTCGCTTATCTCGGCTTTCTCGGCAATGGATAAGGGAATTGTCGATGTTTCCCCGGAAATTTGGTCGCCAAATCGAGATACAGACCTCACAGAATATGTAGACAAGAAAAAAACCGTCGAAAAAACACTCCTCTACGAAAATGCCCCTCAGGGTTGGTTTATTCCCACCAAAGTTGCAAAAGAGTATGGTATATCCACGGTTGAAGATCTCAAAAAGCACACTGAGATTTTTGACCTGACAGGTGATGGAATAGGAGATATATGGGGCGGCGGTTTCGGCTGGATAACAACTGATGTTGCTAGGATCCAGATTAGAGAATTTGGCCTTAATCTTGATCCTTATGTGGTTGAACAGTGGATTTTTCTGATCTCATTAAAGGAAGCCATGAGAAGGGAAATGCCTATTTTGTTTTACTATTGGGCTCCGGAATGGCCTTTTGATGTATATGATCTAACCGAAGTCAAATTTCCGCCTTACGATCCTGCAAAGTGGCAATTTTTTACGAAAGACCTTGCACGTAGCAAAATTACCTGCGGGTGGCAGCCTGCTAAAGTGTATGTGTGCTATAGTAAAAAGTTGAAGGAAAAATCCCCAAAAGTATATCAGTTTTGCAAGCAGTGGTATTTCCCGATTGAGGAAGTGAGTTTCCTAATTACTGAATTTGAAGATGTCCCGAATAATCCCAAGAAGGACATTGAAAAAGTGGCCAAAGCGTGGGTTGAAAATCATCCAGAGATCGTCAAAAACTGGATTAAGGGCATAGAGTAAAATCCGTGGGATAAGGGATAATTATTTGCTTATAATCGTCTGAAGTTTACTAGGCAGTGCCTGTTTGAGAAAAACGTCAATTATCATACCGGTCATTCGGCCGAAGGGTGCAATCCCTTATATCGCTTTACAAGTATATTTTTTTGGATTTTTCCCATCGCATTTCTCGGAAGCTGGCGACAAAAGAAAACATTCTTGGGACATTTATAGCCGGCCAGGGTTTCTTTGCAAAATTCGATGATTTCACTTTCAACGGGCTGGGCGTCAGATTCCTTTGACACGACCACGGCCGCCACCCTTTCCCCAAAATCATCATCTGCAAGGCCGATAACGGCGGATTCCATTACGCCTGCATGACGGTCGATCACATTTTCGATCTCTTTCGGATATACGTTATAGCCACCCGAGATGATCATTTCCTTCGAACGCCCCACCAGGTAAAGGCGCATACGATCCCGGGGATCCTGATATCCGAGATCACCGGATTTCAACCACGATCCCATAAAAGATTCATCTGTTTTAAGGGGATTTTGCCAGTATCCTTTAAACACGTTACTCCCTTTTATACAGACTTCCCCCACCTCCCCCGGTTGAACATCTTTTCCATCTGTTCCGATCACCCGGATTTCTACACCCGGCAACGGGTATCCGGCACTGCCGGCCTTCCTGGCCGCTGCTTCGATGGGATTGGAGGTGATCATGCCGGTTTCGGTCATGCCGTAACGCTCTAAAATTCGATGACCGGTTGCCAGATGGAATTTTTCGAAGAGATTTTCCGAAAGGGGCGCGGAGCCGGAAATAAATACGCGTATAGAAGCAATGTCGGGCTTTTGAGGTAAATCCTCCCATTGATTTAATAGTCGATGATACATGGTGGGAACACCCATGAGCATCGTACAATGCTTTTCGGAAACCGTGCGCCACACCCTCGCGGGTTCGAATTTTTCATGCATGATTATAGTGGAGCCGGCATTCAAGCCGCCATGCAGGGCAACTTCCAGGCCGTGGACATGGAAGATGGGCAACACATGCAGAAGTAAATCCCTTTCAGTCCATTGCCAGGCTGCTTCCAGAGAACGCATGTTATCCACCAAGTTGCGGTGGGTAATCATGGCACCCTTGGGACTGCCCGTGGTCCCGGAAGTATAGCAGATGATGGCAACATCATCGTCCTGGGCGCAATAATCGAGTAATTCTGCCTCGACAATCTTTTCCATCTCCTCCCAATAAAATGGAGCGCCCGTTTGCGCGCCATCGATGAGCAAACAATTCAGATCGGTGAAACCGTCGATCAAGGATTTCAATTCCAGATAGTTGCGCTCATCTGTCACGAAAAGCAGACTCCCGGAATCTCTGAGAAAATACTCAATTTCTTTACCTTTGTAAGCCGTATTGAGGGGTAAGGTTATCCCCCCGATGGAAAGATTTGCAAGATGCAGGAAGATGAATTCCATTGATTTGGGCAGCTGAATGGCCACCCGGTCACCTTTTTTCACCCCCAGTCGCTTAAGTAATGAGGCCGAGCGGTCTACATTTTCAAAAACATCCTGAAACGTATAAGGCATGCCCTCAAAGACAATGGCGTCTTTGTGGGCGTGCTTTGCCGCAGTTGACGTCAACACCTGGGACAGGTTCATTTAACTCCCTCCCGCGATTAGACATCCCTTTATGAGCCCCTTCTGCCATATCATTTATACGATAAATAGTCGTATAAATCATCTTGTCAAGAAAAATCACGTCATTACCTCAATGACAATTTAGGCACAAAAGCTCCCGAATTGTCCATCCATTCAACACTTCCTAATAAATAGCTAACTTCCTACTAATTCTATAAGAATACTCTAATCATAAAGACTGATAATATTTAGATATATGATTTTCTTTGATTTTTTTGGATTACCTCAATATAGTGCGCCACGAGCGGACTTTTTCATAAAGAGTGCGCAACTGGGCAATATAACGGATACAGATAATGGACGATTCAACATTGATGATCCCCATCGAACGAAACATTTTTACAAACCGCACCCTGAATATGAGCTCCATCCAAGCCATCGGCTATGACATGGATTACACGTTGATCCATTATGATGTCAAGCAGTGGGAACGGACAATGTATGAGTATTTAAAGCGAAAATTGCTGGAACTCGGTTGGCCGGTTGAGAGTCTCGAGTATGTTCCAGAGATGATCATCCGTGGTCTTGTCCTCGATAAGAAATTTGGTAACATCGTGAAACCAAATCGCTTTGGGTACGTTAAACGAGCATTCCACGGGACCCAGCCACTTGATTTTGGTTCAATGCGCAAAGTCTACTCGAGGACGACTGTAGATATTCGTGAAGACCGCTGGTTGCTGCTGACGACCCTTTTCGATATTCCCGTAGCTTGCATGTACTCTCAGCTTGTAGATAAGCTTGATCGCGATGAGGTTCCTGAAGTGATGGGATACGCTGATCTTGCGGAACGGATAATTGGTAATCTGGATGCTGCCTACGCCGAGGGGATGCTCAAAAAAAAAAATACTCAAGGACCCAGCCCGTTACGTTGTGGAAGATACAGAGATCTCTCTTGCCCTGCTCGATCAAAAGCACGCCGGCAAAAAGCTTCTGCTCATCACCAATTCCGAATGGGAATTTGTAAGCG
>JASFPE010000035.1:0-20421 GCA_050116155.1 Desulfobacterales bacterium | reverse complement strand
GGATAGCGACCTGTCCCTCGGCAGTTGCTCCCCCGTGGCTTCCCATGGCCGGAAAGACGAAGGGTTTGGCTTGAAGAGATTTCATAAATTCAACAATTGCCTTGATGATATCGGCGATATTGGCAACCCCACGACTTCCGGCTGTGATGGCCACCTGTTGACCCGGCTTGATGGCTGTCAGCGACAGGTTGCTCAATTCGGTATTAACAGTTTCTTGGATATCTTCAACGCTGGTATCATCAAACTTCTGGCGAATGCGATACATTTTGGGTAGGTTCATGTAACCCTCATTTTATTTAAAATTTGCATTCAGCTACTTTTTCAGGTTTTCATAGGAACAGCAAGCCGGTGCAAGAATTTTCTTTAGCCGACGATGCCCATAAGTTCAAATAAAATCGTATATTATTTGACATAACTTCTCTGTCTGACTTATAGGATGAATTAAAAAGGAGATGATCATGACCGAAAAATTCAAATTAGACAACAAAATATCACTGGTTACCGGCGGCAGCAAGGGAATTGGATTCGGCATTGCCAAATCTCTGGCAGAAGCCGGGGCGGATATTGTGCTGGTGGCACGCAACGAAACCGACCTCGAAAATGCCAGCAATGAACTTTCGCAAATTGGCCGTCGCATCTGGACCTATTCTTTTGATATGAGCAAAATCGAAGAAATTGATGGCATGTTTACGGCCGTCGTCAAAGATGTCGGTGGCATCGATATTCTGGTCAACAATGCCGGCGGAACTCGACGGGGTCCGGCTGAAACCCTCACGGCAGAGGACTGGAATTTTGTCATCAATTTAAATATGACAGCCGTCTTCACCCTCTGCCAGGCATTTGCAAAAAAGTGCATTAAAGACGGCAAAAAGGGTAAAATTGTCAACATTGCTTCACTGATGAGCGAACAGGTTCGCGAAGACAATGCGCCGTATGCGGCTTCCAAAGGTGGTATCCGACAGCTGACCAAGGCCCTGGCCGTCGACTGGGCCAAACATCAAATCAATGTGAATGCCATCGGACCGGGTTTTATTCAGACCGATTTAACGCGACCGCTTTGGGAAAATGATGAATTCAACAAATGGCTGGAATGGAAAACCCCCTGGGGAAGATGGGGTCATCCTGAAGATTTGGGCAACGCCGCCGTTTATCTGGCATCCCCTGCATCCGATTTTGTCACCGGTCAGGTTTTGTACGTCGATGGCGGACTTCTCAGCACGTTTGGTCCAAGTTCCTGGTGAAGTCGATTCTAACCTTGTATATCTCAATATATCTTTTATTTTAAACTGATTCTATCAATCTATATAAAAAAGGAGGAACAGGCATGTTTAGATATACCCGCGTTATTTACATCATCCTAATTTTAGTAATCCTGATGACGGGGTGTACTACCATTTACAAATCTGCTGTTGACGAGCGCAGCATTGGTGAACAATATGATGATGAGAAGATAACAATGGCTATCAGGAAGAAATTTTCAGATGACAAAAAGATCAAATACTTTGACATCTCTACCTACTGCTACAATGGCCATGTTTATCTGGTTGGAGAGTATGATACTGTGGACCAAAAAAGCCAAGCAGTGAAATTAGCCAGGGAGGTGAACGGTGTAAAGTCCGTGACCGATTATTTCTTACCCAAAAAGGAAAACGATACCTGCGGGACGACGGCCAACCTTAAATTGCTCACCAAGGTAAAAACAAAGCTTATTGGCGATAAAAATATTTCTTCAACCCAGATAGAGGTTAAGGCCTTACAATGCAATATAATTCTTTTGGGTTTGGTGGGTTCGACAGATGAAACAAAAAAGGCAATCTCCCATGCGAAAGCTGTGGAAGGTGTACGCAGCGTGCGGTCATTTTTAAAAGCCCAAAAATAGAAAATCGTGTCAGAAGTGCCCTGCTTTTATATTTAGCATATTAAATCAAGATGAAATATTCGCTTCTTCATACCTAAATTTTCTGTTTACTTCGGTTTCAATTAATCGAACCCACAGGTAAAGCTCGGGGTCGTTGACTACTGCAATATGCGCTATTAGATCTTTTTAAGTCATCTATTCTCCGGTTCTTAGCGGGACGCACCGGTCGCGCTGAATTCAAGGTGCTTGCGTCCCAGCATGGCCGCCCCTTTCATAGACGATTCGGTTTCAAATGTATACTCGCCGTCTCGCATCCATTTCCTTTTGGCTCGAATCAACGCAGGATTCACGGCCCCGCCGGACACCAGAATCTGTCTTTTAAGCGGTATTTCACTGGAAATCTCTATTAGATTTTCCTTTTGATATTCACACAAACCTCGAACCATTGCAGCCAGCAATTCTTCGCTTGATGTTTCCTGAGTTAAGCCTGAAAATGCGGCCTTGAGCGGCTCCAGAGAATAACGCGACCCCATCAGATAGGGAACATAGGTCACACCACTGTCTTGGTTCAGCCATTTGTCAATGGCCGCGGGCATAAATTCGCCGAAAAACTGATCGGCCGACATTTCACTGCAAAACAGGCCGTGAAACCATTCAAATGCTTTGCCCTGGGCGTTCATCACATAGAAGGAAAACCAGCGGTCAGGAATGACATGGGTGCGAATGTTGTAATTTTTTGACGGATAGCACTTCGGAAGGCAAACCATGGTAATCTCACAGGTGCCATTGATGTTAAAGATTTCACCCGGTTCCCGGATCCCGACGGAGTATGCGGCCAGCACCGCGTCGTTACCGCCGATCAGAACCGGTGGCTCTTTCTTCAGGCCGCATTCCGCTGCAATATTGTTTTTCAATCGTCCGGTGCTTTCATAAGGTCTCATCAATTCCGGCAGCTGCGTAAGGGATATGCCGAAACTGTCGGCAATCTCCTTATTCCAGGTCATGTCATTCTGGGTCGTATTGTAAAGCGCCGTTAAAGAGGCCGAGGAAGGATCCATGCCAGATTTTCCGGTCATCCATTTCGCCATAAACGAGTTGGAGTGCCCGAAAGTATGGGTTTTTTTGAAAACTTCGGGAAGATTATCTTTGATCCAGAGAATACTTGCCAGGGAACAACCACCGGCAACCGGCATATTGGCCGTTTTTTCCAATAGATCTTCGATGCCGACATGTTCAATAATATAGCGGGCCTGACCCCGGGATCGTTGATCCAGCATGAGGATGGCAGGGCAAAGCGCTTCACCGCTCTTGTCCATAGCCGTTAAACCGGGCGTTGTTCCCGAAAGAGATATGATATCCACCGCCGGCATCAAATCGGCCAGGTCTCTGCAGCCTTGTATAAATGCTTTCTGCCATTTATGCTGCTCGATATCACTAAACAATCCGTCATTGTATGTCTGGATTGCATAATCCCGGGATGTTTGCTTCAGAAGATGCAGATCATCGCCCCCCTCTTCAAACACGCCGATCTTCATGGCCGTCGTCCCGATATCGACACTGAGAATTTTCATTCTATCCCTCATTCATTAACCGCATGTTGTTGTTTTGAATTTTGGTCATTCGGTATTCGAATTTGTTTCGGACTTCGATATTCGGATTTCGAATTTTCTGAATATATAACAATAACTCCATGATCATGCGGCAATATTAGACGGATGCTACAAACTACATAGTAGCTCCAATCGTCCACGGCACGAATTCATCCTCACCGATGCCATTGACTTCGCTTTTGGTTTTCTTGCCGGATGCGACTTTCAAAATAAAATTGAAGATATGTTCGCCCATCTCCTCTATGCTTGTATCCTTTTCGATGACGTCCCCGCAATTGATATCCATATCATCTTCCATGCGCCGGAACATTGCGTCATTGGTGGCCAACTTGATGGAAGGCACCGGTTTACAGCCGTAAACCGAACCTCTGCCGGTGCTAAAACAAATCGCATTCGCGCCACCGGCGACCATTCCGGTCAGTGACGCCGGGTCGTATCCCGGGGTGTTCATAAACACGAATCCCTTCGCAGCAACGGCTTCGGCATAGCCGTACACTTCAACCAAATTGGTGGTGCCTCCCTTGGCCGCGGCGCCCAGCGATTTCTCGAGAATGGTCGTCAGCCCCCCGGCCTTGTTGCCCGGCGACGGATTATTATTCATTTCAGCGTTATGCGAGCCAGCGTAGTTTTCCCACCATTGTATGTGATCCAGGAGTTTTTGACCCACTCCCCGGGACACCGCGCGACGGGTCAACAGATGTTCGGCGCCGTAAATCTCCGGTGTTTCACCCAGCACGGCCGTACCGCCATGTCGCACTAAACGGTCTACTGCGGCACCCAGAGCCGGGTTGGCGGTTATGCCGGAGTAAGCATCGGATCCCCCGCACTCAAGCGCCAAAATGAGGTGGCTGGCTGACACAGGTTGTCGTTCGATGCGGTTGGCTTCCGGTAGCATGACTCGAATGCGCTCGATGCCTTCCTGCACCGTCTTTTTGGTGCCACCGGTATCCTGGATGGTCATGGTTTGCAGGAAGGGATTTTCCTGAAGATTTGTACGCTGCAATAATGTTTCAATCTGCATGACCTCACAGCCCAGACCGACAACCAGAACACCGGCAAAATTGGGATGTCTGATATAACCGGCAAGCGTTTTCATCAGAAGTTCAAAAGACTCATCGGCGTTGGAACATCCACAGCCAACCCCATGACATATGGGTACAACGCCGTCGACATGGGGAAATCCGGCCAGGGCATCCCCGCGGAACGAATCGGCGACAAAGCGGGATACCGAAGCCGAGCAATTCACCGTGCTGATAACACCGAGATAATTGCGGGTCGCAATGCGCCCGTCCGATCGCACGATACCCTCAAAACTGGCCGGTTGGGCTTCAGGCATTGTATCTTTAGCGTCAGCGCTTATTGCGTAATCGCGATCGAAATTTTTTAAGACAAGGTTGTGGAGATGAACATGCTCGCCGGCTTTGATATCGCCTGACGCAAATCCGATGATCTGCCCGTATTTTATTACAGCCCCACCGGCCTGTATGGCAGATGTCGCGATTTTATGTCCAAAAGGAATTTGATCCAGACAGGTAATGCTTTCTTCTGATATCTCGGCTCCGGCCGAAAGATTCACCCGTACGACAACAACGTTGTCCCCATCATGCAGGCGAATGGTCAGGGGTTTTTTTCTGGTCATAGTTTATTCCTCTTAAAGATCCTATGTCCTGTTAACTTACTATAGGGTGATAAAATACTAAAGGTTTCAGGTGTCGGGTGTCAGGTGTCAGGGAAAATAATTTAAAGAATTGCGAATTCAGGAATTTAGGAATTTAAAATAAGGATTCAACTCGAATTTTAGTTCATAAATGCTTCAATTTCTGGATCCCTAACTTTTCCACCTTAAACTTTTAATTTAACGCATTCGGATGATACTTTCAATTATTCTCCGAAACCCTGCTGACACCTGACACCTGACACCTGAAACCTACTTATGCCTGAAACCTGAAACCAGACGAATAGTTGATCCCTGTTAGGGAACAAGAATTACCTTCAACAGTCCTTTCTCTTTTTGATAAAGCCGTTGAAACCAACTGGCACCTTCGGAAAGCGGGGCGATGCTGCTGATCAGCGGGCCGACGTTAATGGCTCCCCGCGCAATCATATCCAGGCAAGCCGGATAGTCTCCCTGGGAAGCACATGATCCGTAAAGCGTAATCTCCCCGGCAACCAGGCGTTGCAGCGGCAGTTCCACATGCGGTGACAGATTGCCGATCACCGTCACGGCGCCCCCCTTGCGAACACTGGCCAATGCAGTTTTCATAGAATCAGTGATTCCCACGGCTTCAATCACGACATCGGCACCGCGCTGATGCGTTAATTTCTGAATCTCTGAAACGGCTTCCACCGCCGATGAATTCACGGTGATATCGGCTCCGAATTGTCTGGAGAGCTCCAGTTTCTCCGGCTCGATATCAACGGCAATTATCTTGCCGCACCCAACAGCACGCAGGGTTTGTATCACCAATAGTCCGATCATACCGGCTCCAACCACGATAGCGGTAATGTTTAATGAGGTCGGCGTGCGATTAACTGCATGAAATGCGATCGAGCATGGTTCGACCATGGCAGCATGTTCGAAGCTTACACCTTCCGGCAGGCGATATAATATATGCTGAGGTACGGCGACATACTCGGCCAAGGCTCCGTTTTGACTGTACTCATCGCATGATACTCCCAGCACGCGGCGCTGGTCACACAGGTTGATTTTGCCTCTGAGACAGTAGAAGCACGATCCACAGTATACGGTGGAGTCAAACGTGACATGCTCACCGGGCTGAATGTTTTTTACATTTGACCCAACTTCTGCAACGATGCCGGCGGCTTCATGGCCCATGACTATAGGCGGTATGCGTCTGCCGGTACTTCCATCCATTCCATGCACATCGCTGCCACAAATGCCGCAGGCTTTGACCTCGATCAACACGTCATCCGGCCCCATTGTCGGTCGGGCAACATCCGCATAGACCAATTGATTGTATTCTTTTAAAACCAGCGCCTTCATATTAACGCCTCCGAATTTATTTAATTCTTTGAAATTTTATTTTTTATAATGACACTTTAGATAGTGTCACCCACATGGAATAATGGAATGTTGGAATACTGGAATAATGGTCAAAAACGTATAACTTCTGTGTCTGGATCAAGGGATTTAGGATGAATTCCAGATCATGTCAGGAACAAGCTTTCACTATTTCCCGTGAGTGTTACCACAAGTTGCTGGTATAACGATCCCTCCATGGCAATCATGACATTGCCATATTCGCCTGAGGCGATTCCCTTTTTGATCCCGAAAAATATTTCAAATTGGTTTACCCGTCTGCCGGACAGCGGGCAGTTATTATGGATCGTGATATTTCTCGACAATATAAAATAAAAACCCAATATTCCATCATTCCACTATTCCATTATTCCATTGTCTTCCGCCCCGGTGCATGAGCGAAGCTGACTAAGCTCCTCCCCTTATAAAACAGACTTTAAAATGGGCCATCCATGCCTTAATTCTATTTGAATTTAAAAATTTACATCGCCAACAGGATAGGGTATCGTTTCCACGTATATTCCTATAAAAGCATTACTATTAATGCGTCAAGCAGAAATCAAAACGGCATTCAATTTTATGCGGAAAGGAGTCTGCGAATGCTCTCGATTTTTAATACATCTGAAGAAATTGCCCATTCGGACATTGACACGGCCGTTTTGCCTCTGGGCTCGGTCGAACCCAAGGGTCCCCATCTTTCGGTAGGGTTTGACCTTATTTTAGCCAACCGTTTCGCCAAAGATTTTTGCTCGGGTAAAGCGGTGTATCTGTTGCCGGTTTTTCCATTTTCCAGTGCCATGGAAACCCGGGGCTTCCGGGGTACCATCGCGCTGCAGCAACAGACGTTATGGGACATATTAAATGATATCGCATCCGTCCTTGCCCGACATGACTTCAAGCATCTCATCGTTTTGGACTTTAGCAATTATAACTGGATCGTCAAACATTGCATGCGCGAGCTCAATCTCAATCGCGAACTTATTCAGGCCATCTGGGTTAATCCCAAACAGTTTGCCAGAGAGGTAGCTGAGGCTGATCTCCTGCCTGATTTTGGCGGCGGGGCCATCGAGACCTCTCTGGCACTTGCCCTGGATGAAAAATTGGTTCAAAGGCCGCTGGAGGATTTCGACACCAATTTGCCACGGGAAACCATTGACTATGATGGACTGTTGAATGTTGCTCCTCAGGGTTTCTGGGGCAAGCCCACGTTGGCCAACGCCGAACAGGGAAAACAACTATATTCCTTGATGCTGGAGAAAACCTGCGACTATGTCAACTACGCGCTCGGGCTTTTTCAAAATGGCGCCCCCATCGGCAGTCACGAAATAGAGGAGCTTTGGTGGCCCCAGGAAAATATTCCCGGTGTCGAAGGCAACGGACTGGACTGGCACAATACCCTTGCGGACATTGGCGATGCGGATCCGGAATTGGTCATTATTCCCACCTCTGCGACAGAGCAACACTCGCCTTCCCAGCCATTAGCCACGGATTATCTGCGGGTAATAGAATGGACGCGCAGGCTGGCTGATGAACTCGGTGCGTACCTGCTGCCGGCATTGCCGGTAGTTACTTCATGGGGACACATTCGCTTTCGAGGCTCCATTCCCCTGGGTGCCATGACTGCGAGGCGAATGCTTGAAGATATCGCCGCAAGCCTGGTGGCCGGCGGTTTCAAAAAGGCTGCCATCGTCAACACCCACGGCGGCAACTGGATCATTAAACCGACCATGATCGAAATCAATCAAAAATACAACGCCTTTAAGCTCATCTCCACCGGCGACATCTTAGCTTACCGGGGCCAAATGCCAGTGGAACAACTGCACGCCTGTGAGGTCGAGGCTTCCTTTATTCAAGCTTTCTATCCTCACAGTTTCAAAGCAGATCGTGTCGTCGACCATTCACCCAAATGTACCGCTTCTGCGTGTGATCTTGTTGGAATTGGTGGTGTTAGTCCTCAGGGCGTTTGGGGTTATCCCTCCCGGGGAACACCCGAAAAAGGGCGCAAAGACCTGGCGCAAGACGTGGCCGACGCCGCCGATTACATTCGAGGCGTATTCTCCAAAGGCGACGAGCACTGATCCCCGTTGCGTGCAACGTATTATTTTGTTTGGTTTCAGGTGTCAGGTGTCAGGTGTCAGAAAACAGAGGTCAGATGACAGAGGATTGAGGAATTCGGGAATTAAGGAATCTATAGATTGAGGAAATTAAAACCATGAAACACCAAACGCGCAACTTCGGACCCTGAATCTTTAATCCTTTACCCCATGCCCCACGCATAATACTTTGACACCCGACACCTAAGACCTGTTTATTCCTGACACCTGAAACCTGACACCTGAAACCTGATAATGCTTGACAACCTATATCATGGAACATAAAGAATATCGTATAAAAAAACCATATTCCACATTACGAAACAGTTGTACAACTCAAGGGGCTGTCAATTTTGCAGCGTGAACACAAACCAAACAACTTGGTCCAAACCATTGAAAGAGTCTCAACCATTTTTGAGGTAATGGCCACAAGTGCGCAAGGTATCAGTCTCAAAGAATTGAGTGCGAAAGTCGGCCTGCCCAAAGGCACGACCCATCGGCTTCTTACTTCACTGGCATACTTCGGTTATGTCCGTCAGCTTCCGGAAAGCAAAGATTACTGTTTAGGATTTAAGCTGGTCGAGCTGGGAAATCGCCTCCTGGATCACCTTGATTTAAGAGCCCAGGCGAGGCCCTTTCTCATCAGCCTCTGCAAAAAAACTAAGGAAACGGTCCATCTGGTAATCCTGGATCAAAATGACGCCTTATACGTTGACAAGGTCGTATCGGATGACAATCCTGCCGGGTTGCAAATGGTTTCCAGAGTCGGACGAAGAGTACCGGCGCATTGTTCCGCGGTTGGGAAAGTGTTACTGGCTCAGCTCTCCGAGCAGGAAATGCAGGCGCTCATCCACGAAAAAGGCCTGGAAAAAAGAACTGAAAATACCATCACAAATACAGAAAAACTCAAGCATCATCTCAAAGTGATATACCGGCAGGGTTATGCTGTCGATGATGAAGAAAACGAAAGCGGAATCCGTTGCGTCGGCGCGCCGATTTTTAATCAGCAGGGACAGGCGATTGCGGCCATCAGCATATCCGGGCCCACATTACGAATTACCAAAAAAATTATTCAGGAAACGTTGAAAAACGAGGTAATGAAAACGGCTTCAGACATTTCCAAGGAATTTGGTTATCAGGTTAGCAGATTAATTTGAGGTTCGCTTCGCTCACCGTTGGAATGATGGAAAGATGGAATACTGGAGTATTGGGTCTGCATTGTATCGCATTGAAAAATGTCATGATTCATGCAGAAACAGTATAAGCTTGTTCATGACTGATCAGGAATTGGTCTCAAAAACCTTAATCCAAACATTGAAGCTATGTGTTTTTGACCATCATTCCAGCATTCCAGTATTCCATTATTCCATGTAATCGGCATAAAACCAAGGCCGTAATAAGCTACATGCTTTCAAAATTTCGAGACGGATGATTGGGGGCTTTATGGACAAGGTCAAAATTGGCATCGTCGGTGCAAAATTCGCCGCAGACATTCATTGTGATTCCTATTCCCGCAACAAACAGGCTGAGGTGGTTGCTGTGGCAGACATCGCGGATGCAAGCGAGTTAATCAATAAATGGCGCATTGCGGATTATTACAAGAATTACCATGAGATGTTCAAACGAGACGAGATTGATCTCATATCCGTGTGTGTCCCCAACTTTTTGCATCATGACGTGGCCATTGCTGCCGCCGAAGCCGGCAAGCATGTGGTGGTCGAAAAGCCGCTGGCCACCACCGTAGAGGACGCCCGGGAAATTGTGGCAGTATGTGAGAAAAATGACGTCAAGCTGATGTATGCCGAGGATTGGTGTTTTTCTCCGGCGCTGCGGCGGGCTGAAGAGATCATCAACGAGGGCGGAATCGGCAGGGTCTGCTATATTAAAGCCAAGGAAGTGCACAACGGGACTCATTCGCCCTATGCAAAGGATAAAGATATGTGCGGCGGCGGCAGCTTCATGCATCTGGGAATACATCCCATCGGCTGGCTGCTGTATCTTCTCGGAAAAGGAGAAAACCCGGTCGTGGAGGTGACGGGAAAAATGACCGGCGGGCTGGCCGAAAATTTCGTTCACACCGAAAACGGCGGCGAAGATTTCGCCATGGGCATGATGCGCTTTAAAAACGGACAGTTTGCCTTTGTCGAGGGCAACTATATTACCGTAGGCGGTATGGATGATAATGTCGAAATTTACGGAACCGACGGGGTTCTCAAAGTAGACCTGACTTTTGGATCACCCCTATCGTGCTATTCCAGGCCTGGAATTTCTTATTCCATTGAAAAGACGGACCATAACCTGGGGTGGACCCGGCCGGCTGTAGATGAATTTCTTAATTTGGGATACGTCCCGGAACTGAAATATTTTGTTGACTGCGTTATGGGCAAACACGACGTCTTTTACGGCGTCAACGGGCAGTCAGGCGTCGCCTGCGTGGATCTGGTAAAAGCCTTTTATGAATCGAACGAAACCGGGAAAACGGTTTACGGGGAATGGCTATAGATAAAGGATTAACTAAAAATGAACATCGAACATTGAACATTGAACATTGAACGTCCAACATCGAATAGCGTAGCGTCATCATTAGACGTTCGATGTTGGACGTTGGATGTTCGACGTTCAATTGTCTTTAGATCACGTCTTTCGTGTGATTCACTGATTCCGGCCAGACCGAGTTTCCTACGAGGTGTCAGGAAACTCATGACAGAGGAATATGGATTTTAGAGCTAACAAATTCGGAAGGCGAGAAGCGGAATGCAGAACGCCTAACACAAAACACTAAACACAAAAAACTAAACATCAAACACCAAATCATTGAACATGAAAACCCACATCAAAGAAACCGATTATTTGATGCCGCTGGAGGTGGCCGGGCTGAAATTTCGCAATAATTTCGTGGTTGGTTCGGGTCCGGCCGTTAAAACGCTGGAAATGATCAAGGAGATCGAGCGCTGGGGTTGGGGCGGAGCGAGCCTCAAACTCGCCATAGATCCGACTTATATTAGCAAACCGCCAAGATACCGCTGGCTAAAGAAGCATAAATACCACGCGTTTACGGCCGAAACACGCCTTACATTTGAAGAAGGACTCAGGCTCATGGAAGCGGCCAGAAAAAAGGTCAGCGAATTGATCCTGTATGCCAATATGGCATATGCCGGGCAGGAAGGAGATGAAGGTTGGGTCCGCATGGCCAAGAAATATGAAGAAGCCGGTGCCCACGTCATCGAGCTGAATATGTGCTGCCCGAATATGTCGTTCAATGTCGAGAGTTCCGGCGGACAGACACGGGTGGTTTCCGGTGCCAGTGTCGGGTCTAATCCGGGTATTGTATCAAAAACCGCTGCAGCGATTCAAAAAGCCGTCAATGTTCCGGTCTTCGTCAAGCTTACCCCCGAAGGCGGCAGGGTCGCCGAGGTTGCCAAAGCCTGCTTTGACAACGACATCACCTGTGTCGGAAGCACCGGCAATCGCCTGGCAATCCCGGATTTTGATATCAACAATCCCGAACAGGGTATTTGCCATTTGCAGGATGAACCTACGCTTGCCTGTTTTTCCGGTCCCTGGCTCAAGCCCCTGGCCCTGCGAGATGTTTATGAAATGCGGAAGATATGCAATCCTGACGACATGGTAATGGGCAGCGGCGGAATCGAAAAATGGGACGATGCCGTTCAAATGATCATGTGCGGGGCAGATTTTATTCAGATTTGCACCGGGGTTATGACGAAAGGGCCTAAAATTCTCCCTAAAATCGTCAAGGGCATCCGGCAATTTATGCAACAAAACGGCTACGGCGGCTATCGCGATTTCCGGGATGTGATCGTACCATGGATTACACCGACCGATCAGCTAACCCTTTACCATGGTTATGCCGAAGTTGAAGAAGAAAAATGTACCGGCTGTGGAATTTGTGCGGATATCGGCCATTGTTATGCCATCACCATGAAGGATGAAAAGGCCAAAATATTTTTGGAAGACTGCACCGGATGCAGTACCTGCACCGATGTGTGCCCCGTAAATGCCGTTTCCATGAAAAAACTTGAAAAGATCAATTAGTGCCCATTGACAAAAAATTTCTAACACAGAAAGGAGCAGAATTATGGCTCAATTTAGCAAACTCGAAGTATTAACGGCGATGGAAGAGATCGGCTTGATCCCTGTGTTTTATAACAAGGATTTTGAGGTCGCCGCAGAAATTGTGAAAGCGTGTGTTCGCGGCGGCGCTAAACTTGTCGAATTTACCAATCGGGGAGATTATGCCTATCAGGTGTTTGGGAAACTGTCTCAACATTTTTCAGAAAGCGATGAGGAGGTCATTTTAGGGGTTGGTTCGATAATTGATCCATATGCTGCAGCCCTATACATTAACAACGGAGCCAATTTTATTGTCGGTCCGATTTTGAATCAGGAAATTGCCAAAATTTGCAACCGGCGTCAAATACCCTATTCCGGCGGATGCGGCACGGCCAGTGAGATTTCGTTTGCCAATGAGATCGGATGTGACATCGTCAAGGTATTCCCCGGTGGACTCGTCGGCGGACCCGCTTTTGCCAAATCCGTACTGGCACCTTGCCCCTGGTATAAATTAATGCCCACCGGCGGCGTCAGCCCGACAGAGGAATCCCTGAATGCCTGGTTTGAAGCCGGCGTCGTCTGTGTCGGCATGGGCTCCAAACTGATCGTTAAAGAGCTGGTTGCGGCCAAAGATTGGAACGGTATCGAGGAAAATGTGCGCAACGCGCTTGCCATCATCAAGGCGTTTAAAGAAAAAAAGCAAAGGGGGTAAAAATGGCTGAATTAACCATCAAGCCTGCAGAAGCATGTAAATGGGATATTTTAAGCTTAGGGGAGGTCATGATCCGCCTTGACCCCGGCGATAGCCGGGTGGCGCGTACCCGTCAATTCCAGGTATGGGAAGGCGGCGGCGAGTACAATGTTGCCCGCGGACTGCGACGCTGCTTTGGCATGCGAGCAGCCCTGGTAACAGCAATAGCGGAAAATCCAGTGGGCCGATTGCTGGAAGACCTGCTGCTGCAAGGCGGTGTGGATTTATCCCATATCCGTTGGATGCCATTTGACGGTATTGGCCGCAAAGTAAGAGTAGGCCTGAATTTTACCGAAAGCGGTTTCGGTGCTAGAGCCGCCCTGGGTTGTTCAGACAGGGGGTACACGGCAGCGTCGCAAATGAAGAAAGGCGAGATAGATTGGGATCATATATTCGGCCAAGAAGGCGTGCGATGGTTTCACACCGGTGGAATCTACGCCGGCCTTTCGGAAACCACGCCGGAGGTTATTGTTGAAGCCATGCAGGCTGCGAAAGACAATGGCACCATGATTTCCTATGACTTGAATTATCGACCGTCGTTGTGGAAAGACATCGGCGGTTCGGATAAAGCCATTGAAGTCAATCGGGAAATCGCAAAATATGTAGATGTCATGCTGGGAAACGAAGAGGATTTCACCGCCGCTTTAGGTTACAAGGTCGAGGGCTTGGACAAGGATATCTCCAAACTTGACACCTCGGCATTTAAAAGCATGATTCAACGTGTCGTTGAGGCTTACCCAAATTTCAAAGCAGTGGCCACAACACTGCGAAATGCCAAAACCGCCTGCATCAACGACTGGGGCGCGATTCTTTTTTATAACGGAAATTTTCATGAGGCCATGTTGCGGGAGAATCTCGAAATATACGATCGGGTCGGCGGCGGCGACAGCTTTGCCTCCGGGTTGATCTACGCCTTCCTGACCGGCAAGCAACCTGCCGAGGCCGTTAATTATGGTGCAGCGCACGGTGCCCTGGCCATGACCACCCCGGGGGATACGACCATGGCCACTTTAGCCGAAGTCGAAAAGGCGATGAAAAGCGCCACTGCCCGGGTGGATCGCTAAAAATAGCCCTAATTGTGTTAAAACACAATTAGGGCTATTTTATGATGCGGTTAGTCTGTGGGAGCGGCTTTCAGCCGTGATAGGTGCAAGGTTTAGAATACTTCATCGCGGCTGGAAGCCGCTCCCACAGAATGGATTTGAATACAATTAATTGTTCATGAGGCTTTTGATCACCAGATCCAAATCGATAAAAAACAAAATACTCTGGAGCGTAATAAATTGAACGATTACAAACCACTGGATCTTACGATTATCGGCGCTGGAATGATCGTGCATGATTTAATCCTGCCGGCCGCCTATCATCTCCAGCGTCTGGGAGTTGTAAAGGACATCTCGGTCTGTGGCACCCGCGTCAGTTCTCTCCAGGCGCTTAAGGAGAATGCGGTGATCAAAGACGCATTTCCGGGGCAGGATTTCACTGCGTATCCCGCCCCGGATTCCACCTCCGGCAGCGATCAAGAGTTATACAAAACTGTGTTAGCCCGCATGACCCCCCATCAGGCCGTTGTCATCGCGTTGCCAGACCAGCTTCATTATCAGGTCGTCATGGATGTCCTCGAGAATCAACAGCACATCTTATGTGTGAAGCCCCTGGTACTGACACACAAACACGGTGTCCAAATTTCAAAAAAAGCCCATGAAAAGGGACTTTTTGTCGGCATTGAGTACCACAAACGATTTGACCGCCGATCGCTGATGGCCAGGAAAAATTACCTGAGCGGTGATTTGGGTGAATTCGTCATCGGTGAAGCCAAAATGATTGAACCATATTATTACCGTTTTTCCAACTTTCAAAACTGGTTCACGACCGATGCCACAGATCCCTTTGTCTATGTGGGCTGCCATTACGTTGATCTGGTCCACTTTATTACCGGCCTCAAGCCTGCAGCGGTATCGGTCTCGGGTGTTAAAGGTAAATTTCCGAACGGAAATGAAGCCTATATGTGGGCCAATGGTCGTGTTCGATTTGAAAACGGGGCGCTGTTATCCGTGACAGACGGTCTCGGATATCCGGATGACGGTGCCGGTCCAAACGAGCAAGGCCTCTCCATGTTTTTCGAGGGCGCTGAAAAGGGTGCCACACTCAAACATAACGATCAGTTCAGAGGTGTGGAATACAGTTTCGTTCAGGGCCGGGGACCGCAAAATAAGCTTTTTCATTATATCAACCCGGATTTCTTTCAACTGGTACCGTGGGAAGGTGATGGCTATAAGCCTGTCGGCTACGGACCGGATTCGGTGATGACCAATATTAGATTCATGAGCCAGATTGAGGGCCGGGTGGCGAAAGATCCGGACAATGCCCATGCTGTTAGGGTTGAAGCTAGAAATGAAGCTACCCGGAGAGAACTGATGGCCACTCCGGAAAATTCCTACATCAACGAACTGGTTCATGAGGCAGCCCGCTTATCAATTCTCAACGATGGTGATACGGCAATGATTGAATATGAACCGGAACCGTGTGTGAGGTTGAGACATACTTAACAAATTGGATTTGCGGCGTTACCTGGCAGGCAATACAGTAAACTGGAAATTGAAGATTGAAGATTTAAAATAGGAGCAGTGTCCTGTGGCTGAATATTCGTTTGATCCTGTTGATGTCCCAAAAGTGTCCACCAGGTATCGAACCATTCAAACAAAGATGCCGGTACCGGAATCTCTGGCTATCTTTGAGTCTCTGAGAAAATCCGAACCGCGCTCTATGCTGGGAATGCCGCCGGTCGTTTGGGACCGGGCTGAAAATTTTACCGTCTTTGACAAGTGGGGAAATCGCTGGATCGATTGGTCGTCCTGTGTGCTGCTGACCAACGCCGGACACGGCAGGGAAGAAATCAAGGCCGCCCTGAGCGCGCAAATTGATCAGGGACTGCTGGCAACCTATGTTTTCGTTCACGAAAAGCGCGCCAGACTCACGAAAGCATTGCTGGACCTCTCCCCGGATCCATCGCAGTATGGGGTTTTTTTGTTGAGCACCGGAAGCGAGGCGATTGAAAACTGCATCAAGCTGGCCAAAACCTATGCCCTCGAAAAATATGGTGACGCTAAAAAATATATCATTTCTTTTGAGAATGCCTTTCATGGTCGCACGCTGGGTGCTCAGCTTGTGGGAGGTAACCCGGCACAGAAAAAATGGATCGGCCCCGGGGACTTTGCATTTGTTCAAGTTCCTTTCCCGGACGGCTATCACAACAAAGATACATCTTTTGATCTTTTCCGAAAAACGCTCACAGCCAAAGGTATCAAAGAAACCGACATAGCGGGCGTATTAACGGAGTCCTATCAGGGGGGTGGCGCGGATTTTCTGCCGGCGGCCTATGCCCGTGATATGGAAGCATTTTGCCGGTCCCATGACATCGTCACGATATACGATGAGGTCCAGGCCGGTTTCGGGCGTACCGGCAAAATGTTTTGCTTTGAACATTACGGTGTAAAACCGGATCTGATTGCCTGCGGCAAAGGCATTAGTTCATCGCTGCCCATTGCAGCGGTGATCGGCAGAGCGGACATCATGGATCTTTATGCGCCGGGGTCGATGACATCAACGCATTCGGCCTCGCCCCTATGCGTGGCGGCCGCTCTTGCCAGCCTGGAAATTATGCACACAGAGGATCTGGCCGCCAATGCCGCGCGTATGGGTGAAATCCTGATCTCGGAACTGGAGCGAATCCGTAATAAATACCCGGAGATTCTGGCGGTTGTACACGGCAAAGGACTGGTAGCCGGCATTCGAATAGTAGACCCTGAAACCGGCAATCCGGATGGTGACACCGCCCTTATAATAAATACGCTCTGTTACCAAAAAGGTCTGCTGATGTTCGCGCCGGTGGGACCCAACGGTGAATGCGTTAAAATCGCACCACCATTGACCATTACTGAAGATGCGCTGCGGGAAGGCCTCGACGTGTTTGAGCAAGCGGTGGACGAAGCCTTTTTAGGTTTGCCGGTTGCCAGTTGAGCCCGTTAAGCCGGTTCATAAAGGATGGGCATTAGATTTTAATGTTCAACCGGCAAACAGGCTAACGGGTCAACGGGCCAACGGGCTAACGGGCTCAACCCAATAATATTAAATGCATATACGAGATAGATATTATTAATAAGGGTGGGAATCGATGAATGACATATCCAAACAAGCACGCCGTTATGCGTTGATCATTCTGGTGCATCTGGGAGTCGTCATTATCTGGTGGCTTTGGGTCAAAATGGGCGAAATCCCCGATTATGTTATGCCGACCCCGGGGGATACACTGCTTTCCCTGGGTGAGGAATATGGCTGGGTTCACAATACCTATGTAACGGCTATGGAAGTATTTGGCGGTTATTTCCTTGCCGTTATTGCGGGAGTGGGCCTGGCACTCATATTCACCTGGTTCAGGGTCATCGAAACCCTGTTCATGCCCCTGATGGTCAGTCTGAATATGATCCCCAAAGTCGCGTTGGGACCCCTGTTTATCGTCTGGCTATCCTATGGCGTCGGCCCGAACATCATAATATCCTTTAGTATCTGTTTTTTACCAATATTGTTGACAATGGAACGTGGCCTTAGGGAAACGGACCCCGATCTTCTTGATCTTGTTCGCGTGTTGCGGGCTTCCCGCTGGCAGATATTCACCAAGATTCAACTTCCCGGTTCATTGCCGTATCTTTTTTCGGGTATGAAAGTTGCGGTGGTACTTGCGGTTGCGGGCGCCATTGTCGGGGAATTTATCGCCTCACAGGAAGGGCTCGGCTATCTCATGTTGCAGGTCCAGGTTACATTGGACACCGCTGCGATGTTTATGGCAGTGCTACTCATCACGGGCATCGGCGTGATCCTTTATGGTCTTGTGCTGTTGCTGGAATATTTGTTTATCGGTCATGCCCCCAAAGAAATCTGAAAACGTAAAAGGAATCTAAAATGAGCGAAGCATTTATTCGTCTCTCAGACGTCCGTAAAATCTTCAAGACTCGCAAGGAGGAGTTTCTGGCCGTCTCTGAAGTAACCTTCGACGTGAAGGCCGGGGAGTTGGTTTCGCTAGTGGGGCCGTCCGGCTGCGGCAAAACTACGATTCTTAAAGTACTGGCGGGAATACATACCTATGAAGGCGGCAGCGTCGAAATTGGAAGCCAGACCAATCCGTTTGATCCTTCGAGGGACATTGGTATGGTTTTTCAGCAACCGCTGCTGCTGAAATGGCGCAAGATACTCCAGAATGTCCTTTTGCCTGCTGAGATACTCGGTCTGCCACGCAAGGAAAGCCTGGAGCGTGCACACTACCTTCTCGAAATGGTCGGCTTGCAGGGGTTTGAAGATAAATATCCTCATGAACTTTCCGGCGGCATGCAGCAGCGTACCGCCATCGCCCGGGCTTTAATTCATGATCCCAAACTGGTCCTCATGGATGAACCATTTGGTGCCCTGGACGCCTTGACGCGCGAAAAGATGAATCTGGAACTGCTGCGCATCTGGAAAGAAAGCCAGAAAACCATTTTGTTCGTCACCCACGGTATTCAGGAAGCCGTATTCCTGGGCAGCCGGGTGGTCGTATTAACGTGCGGTCCCGCCCGCATGGCCGATAATATCCCCATCGACCTCCCTTATCCACGCACACTGGACATGAAAACACATGAGGAATTCGGCAAATATACCCGCCATCTCTATAAGCATCTCGGAATGGATGCAGAGGATCCGGAGGGGATTAGTGAAGTGTGCAAGATCGATTAGAAAAAAAGCTCATCCGCCGGAAGCGGATGAGCTTCTTAAGGCGAGAACCTATTACTATTTCGGCATTTTGATGCTGCGGTCCAGCATATCGTTGGTATACGTAGTTTTAATATCAAACGGCGTTTTAATGTTGAAATAGGTCTCGATGAGTTCATAGTCACTATCCATGCGGGCCGGATCGAAATACCCCAAAGCCACCGATGTTGAGAATTTGTCCCGCATCAATTCGTTGACCAGTCCCCAGTTCGTTTTTTCATTATCAAATTTCAATCCCGTGTTGGCACTCACCAATGCATCAACACACGGGTCAGGACTGTCCACGCAGGTTTTAAACGCCTTCTGGCTGACTTTCACAAACGCCTGCACAACCTCCGGTTTTTTCTTAAGGAAATCACCATTTACGATGATCGAATTCCCATAGGGATTGACGCCATAATCCTTCCAGGGGAAAAAGCCCATGTTATCTCCAAGTTTAGCCTGAAAAATATGGTGAATATTGTAAAAGCTGGTAGTGGCGTCAATGTCTCCGTTCATCAGGGCCCCCAGCTTTGCATTGGGTTGTACGTTGACCCAGGTTACCGATTTGGGATCGATGCCCACCGATTTTGCAAGGGCCGGCCACATTTGACGTGCCGCATCCCAGGAGGGATTGCCGATTTTTTTGCCGACCAGGTCCTTGGGTTCTTTGATACCGGAAGATTTCAGCCAGTACATGCCATAGGGTGAATTGGCATATACATTCATGACCGCAACCAGATTTGCGCCTTTGCCCTTCGCCACCAGTGCTGTTCCCAGATCAGCCAGACCGATGGGATTTTTTCCAACACCGGTGCGTTGCGATGACATGCTCGAGCCTTTGCCCTGCTGAATCACAAGATCAATACCCGCGTCTTTGTACCAGCCCTTTTGCAATGCATAATAATATGGCGCATGATCGCCACCGGCGATCCAGTTTAAAATAAACTCGACCTTTTCGGCTGCCATAGCCGTGCTGAATCCGAAGAATACACAAACAACGAAAATTAATGTCAAAATCAACTTACAAGATTTCATATTTTCCTCCTTTATTCGTAATGTATTGCAATATCATCTATTTGCGAAACTATTTATTTGTATCGTAATAGAGCTTATCTTTTCTATACTGGCAAAAAAAATCTGTCAATTACTAAAAAACGTATAGCCGGTGTTAAGTCAGACATGTTCCGCAACCTCTTTCCCGATCATGGAGGGCT
>JASFPE010000034.1:0-20451 GCA_050116155.1 Desulfobacterales bacterium | reverse complement strand
GGTTTTGCAAAAATAAGGTTTACGAGCCGGGCTCACTTGCCGCTTGAAAACACGATCAGGGGCGGTGTGGCCGAAATCGTGTATTATCTTCAAGCCAAGGAGGATGGCAGCCTGGTGCTGAGACGTTCGGATAATAGTTATCCCTATCCCGAATTTGAAGAAAACGGTAGTGATCCCATCCTTTGTGAGAGGGTCAAATCCGTGACGTTTAAATATTATGATGCTGAAGGATCGGAATATGAAGCCTGGGATTCGGAATCCGATGAATATGAATACGCAACCCCAACGGCAATCGAAATCAGGCTCGAAATAGCTGATAGCAGCGGGTCTCAATTTTTCGGAACGTTGGTCAAACTTCCGGTTCAGAGATCAAAAATAGAATAACGCGCAGCGCATGCAAACTATTTGGAAAATAGCTCACAATCGGCGAGGAATCGCTCTCTTACTCGTGGTATCCGTCACGACGATCCTGGTTGCCACAGCGTTGGAATACAACCGACGGGCTCGATTTACGCTGATTTCAACTGCAACGATGCGTGACAGCATTACCCTGTCGCAGATGGCTGCCTCCGGTGTGCATGTAGCCATGGCCATGTTGATCAAAGATAAGTCGGAATCCAACACAGACTCGTTGCTGGAAGATTGGGCCGATACTTCCAAAATCAATGAAATTCTGCAGGAAATCCCTTTTGAAAACGGTGAGATTTCGGTGAAAATCTCCGACGAAATCGGTAAAATCCAGGTCAATGCCCTGGTTGCCTTTCCTGACAAGAATGCATTTAATCCAGATCAACTGAATCTCTGGGATCGTTTGCTGAATTATATGGGCAACGAAGAACAGTTGGAGGATGACAGCGAATCGACGGCCATCATCAATTCGGTGAAAGACTGGCTCGATAGCGGAGATGATGATGCCACCACGGGGCTCAGTGGCGCGGAAATAGAATATTATCAAAGCCTTGAGCCACCGTATGCACCCAAAAACGGTCCCCTAACGGACTTGAACGAACTGAGGCTGATAAAAGGAATATCTCCGGAGCTCTTTGACGGCAGTGAAGAAAAACCCGGAATTTCGCAGTTTATGACGGTTTATGGCGTCGCCGGATCCACCGAGTCTTTTAGCTTTCCAGGTCGGATCAATATTAATACCGCCGAATTACCGGTACTGATGGCCTTAATGCCTTTAGAAAATCAAGATTTGGTGGAAGGATTATTTGAATTCCGTCAGGAAGCACTGAACAATGAAGAGGACCATGACTTTTCAAATCCAGAATGGTATAAAGAAATTCCGGGACTCAGTGATGTCAATATCAATAAAAAACTGATAACATATCAAAGTGATATATTTCGCATCGAAGCGGAAGCGAATCTTCACGATTTGAAGTCAAAAACCATTGCGGTTGTCCAGCGAGTCCAAAGCACCGAGTCCGGAAAATGGTCGTGCAAAATCCTGAGCTGGAAAACGGAGTAAGGAGAGAGTTAAAAACCGATGAGTAGAAAAGTTCTTGGTATCGATATTCGAAAACATTTGGTTGTTGCGGTGCTGGTAAATAGTGGCTTACGTGAAAGCCGCATTGTTACCCATACGGTTATTCCCATTTCCCCATCGAATGAAGATGATAACGATACCGGTCTTAAAGCCGCCATTGAGCGCCTCAGTGAAACAATAGATATTGGCGATTGTGACTGTGTAGTATCTATTCCAGCCGACCATTTTTCGTTCCGAAATTTACAGGTACCGTTTAGCAGTATGAAAAAAATCAAGATGGTACTGCCGTATGAGCTCGAACCAAACCTACCCTATCCAATCGATGCTCTGGCCTTTGATTTCCAAACCATTGAAACCGTCGAGACGGGTGAAAATACTGAATTAATAGCAGCCACGGTTGAAAGATCTCGGTTAACTCCTTATGTGGACGCACTATCAGCATTCAAAATTGATCCGGAAACGGTCACCATCAGTGGCTTACCGCTGGCACTCTGTTTGGCCAGCCAATCCGATCCAGGAGAAGATCAACTTCTAGTTGAAATTAGCGACCGCACAAGCACCCTGATTGCAACCGTATCGGGTCAAATTCAGTTGATTCGTTCATTCCCGATACCTGCTGCAGGCCCAACCCGATCGAAAATGCTTGCGACTCAGATCAAACGAACCCTGGCTGCTTTTGAAGAAATAAACCAGCCGGATTTCCAGCCCCTTGAAATTTTAATCACCGGCGACGGCTTAATGGACGAAAACTTGACTGATGAGCTTGCCAGGGTAACGGAAATACCGGTGAAATTATCCAGACTTGCCAACCGATTGAATGTTTTATTTGAGGCTGATGTGGAGGACACCTGGAATCCCACCCTGATGGACAATGCCCTGGCATTGGCTTTGATGGAAATCGAGGATATCGATGGCCTAAATTTTCATGCCGGCCAATTTGCGGTTCAAAAATTTATTGCCAAAAACAAAAGCCAGGTGATGAAAACCGGTATTCTGGCGGCAGCCGTCCTGATTCTTTTCCTGATTAATGTATTGGTTGATTCATTTACGGTGCAACGCAGACTCGACCGTCTGGATGACCAGATCACCGCAATTTATAAATCCACTTTCCCGGGGGTCAAAAAGATCATGGATCCCTACCAGGAAATGAAGGCCAAACTCAGAGTGGCCAAGAAAAAATCCGTATTCCACCAAGAAACAGGGCCGCATGTGCGCAGCATCGATATTCTCAACAACATCAGCAAACGAATCACCAAGGAAATCGTGGTGGATATCACGCGGCTGGTCATCGGTCCCCAGACTGTTTTGATCTCCGGAAATACCGCCGGATTTGACTCCGTGGACGATATTAAGGGAAGGCTGGAACAAATTGATTTTTTTAAAAAAGTGACCATTAGTTCAGCAAATATGGATCGCTCGGGCAAAGAAGTCCGCTTTATGCTTAAAGCAGAACTATAAACGTCCTGCTTAAGGCAATGGGCACTGGGTCCAGGAGAAAAATCATGAAGGTACTGTCAAAGTTAAAAAAACTGAATAAGCGTGAAAAATATATTGTTTATGGCGCCGCAGGATTAATTGTGATCCTGATTATTATTCAGTTTATCGTCACCCCATTTTTCGAAAGAAAAGAGCGGATGAAAAGGAACCTGCAGGCCAAGATAACAATGCTTGGGGAAATGCGACAGTGGCAATCCGAATTTAAAGCACTCAAGAAAAATACACAAATCTCTAAATCACGGTTTGCCCGCAGACAAAAGGGATTTACGCTTTTTTCATTTCTGGATAATCTGGCCGGTACGGCGGGCATAAAAGACCGCATTAGCTATATGAAACCCTCGAAAACCGCTCAAAAGGACAGCACCTATAAAATCTCGCGGGTTGAGATGAAACTGGATGAAATTACATTGAACCAGCTGCTCACCTATCTGCACGGGGTCGAAACATCTGAAAACATGGTGGACATAAAGAAATTATCAATTACGAAAAAAGACAAAAAACAGGAATTCATTACCGTGGTCATGCAGGTGGAAACGGTTGAAATTTAGTCACGTGGTCTCGTGCATAAATTGAGTCAACCTGATGCTGAAAATATCAAAAAATCATATATTATTCGGTGCTTATGTTATCATTATCACTCTTTTTTTTCTCTATTACCTTTTTCCATCGGAGAGTTTAAGGGATTATTGCGCTTATCGGCTGAGTCAAATTAGCCCGGATACACGTGCCGACATCAAAGACGTCAAACTGGCTTTTCCACCGGGCTTCCGACTTGCCCATGTCGACCTTTACCATTTTGAACAAGCCATAGGCAGCATCGATCATATAAAAATAAAACCTGACCTGTTATCGTTTATCAGCAAATACACCAGCTGGTCTTATAGCGGCAAGGCCTATACCGGAAAATTCAACGGAAGCGCGGAAATCGCGCCTGATTCCCCAACGCATCGGGTGCTGATCAACACCACCTTTTCTGGTATTCAGTTAAAGGATATTGCTGCCATCAGGCGGGTCATCGATTATCAGATATCCGGTATGCTGGATGGAAAGCTGGCATATAAAACCGATAGCCGAAATCAAAGCCTGAGGGGCAATATAAGGCTGTCCAATTGTAAAGTGGATTTGGACATCCCACTGCTGGCTCTGGAATCCCTGACGTTCAAAGATGTCACGGCAGACCTGTTGATGAACAACCAAACACTGACGATCCAAAGATGCCGCGCTCAGGGTAATCAAATGGATGCCAGTATTTCCGGAACGATCATTACAGGTCAAGGCATATTGGATCTGAGCGGAACCCTGAATCCCCAGCACGCGTTGTTGGCCAAATTGAAAAACAACCTTGCAGTTAAATTGCTTAACGCTGGCAACACCGATAATCAGGGTTTTGCCTTTAAAATCAGAGGAACCCTGGACGCCCCTGAATTTACATTTAATTAAGAGTCAACGACCCCCCGCCTTGGATAATGCAATATGGCACAAAAATAGGCGGGATTTGAAAACAACCAATCGTGGCGGAACATGGAGTGCGAAAAATTCAAATTTTGGTTTTCTTTTCTCTTTTAGCCCAAATAATGGTATATAAGGAAAGATGGTTAATAGATACTTTACCATAGCCAACATTATATTGATCACTGCTGGTATATATTTACTGGTCAATGGATTTTACACCATCGCGACATCAGGCCTTGATAATAACGGCACGATGCCTTCACAGATAGCACCGAAGGGCACGGCGTCTCCTGAAAATAAACCCAATCAGCCCATATCTCAATACAGCGCTATCGTTGAACGCAATCTTTTCAACACCTCCCGGCAGCAGCAGGAAATCACCGCACAACAACAAGAGATCGATCTTGAAAAATTAAAGCAAACAGATTTGAAATTAAAACTATGGGGTACGGTAACCCGTCAGGATGGCCTTGCATACGCTGTTATTGAAGATACAAAAACCCGTGAACAGAATCTGTATCGCACCGGTGATTCCATCGATAATGCCACCGTTAAAATGATTCTCAGAGAAAAAGTCGTTTTAACCGTAAATGAGCAGGATGAGATCCTAACCATGGAGGAAGTCGTTGCGAGCAAAAGGAGCGTAAGTGGAGGCAGACCAAGATCAGATACCCTTGCTCGCAAGCTGCCGGTGTCGGGGTATCCGCGTAAAATTACATTGAATCGCGAACGCATGGAGAGCGCCTTGGAGAACCTGGGTGAGCTTATGGATCAGGCCACGATACGGCCACATATTGAAGATGGCACAACGGCCGGCATTTCTATCACCGGTATCAAACCCAATGCTTTATTTCGCAGAATGCGGTTGCGCAATGGGGATATTATTACCGGTGTCAACGGCCGTGCCATCGAGTCTGTCGAGGATGCCATTGCCATCTTCGAAGATTTTAGTTCGGCCTCGGAATTAAAAATTGACATCAAGCGCAGAGGGCGAAACCAAACACTGGACTACCGAATTGAATAGGTGTTTCGGAATTCTTATAACTTAATGAAAATATTTAATTTTATGTAAGGCCCGCGTTTCTGCCTCAATCATGGAATAAAGGATATTTCATAGAATGAATTTCATTGGCAAATACTCGAAAAACTGCCTCGTCGTCATAGGCGTAATTGCGAGCTTATTTATCCTGCAAATAAGTCCATCCAGCCTGGCACAGCAGGACAAAGGCCGCCCGGAGCAATTTGTCTCAATAGATTTTAACAACGTTGATATTAATGTATTTATCAAATTTATGAGCGAATTGACCGGAACCAATTTTGTCGTGGATCAGCGCGTGAAGGGCAAGGTTACCATCATCTCCCCATCAAAAATATCGTTGAGCGAAGCCTATAAAGTATTTGAATCTGTTTTGGAGGTCCACGGCTACACGACGGTAAAAGCCGGTGAGGTGGTAAAAATCATCCCGTCACCGGATGCGCGCTCAAAAAGTGTCGAAACCCGTCTGCGACAGGAGGCCGGTGAAGCCGAAGATAAAGTCGTCACCCAGCTTATTCCGTTAAAATATGCCGACGTGGCCGAAATCAAGCGGCTTTTTACCCCGATGGTATCCAAAAGCAGCGTCGTCCTGGCCTACTCACCAACCAATACATTGATCATCACAGATGTATACTCCAATATTAAGCGCCTGATACGCATTCTAAATGCGATCGACATCACCGGTATTGGCCAGGAAATTTCCGTTATTCCGCTGGAATTTGCCGATGCAACCAAGCTCGTTAATTTGCTCAGCACAATCTTTAAACCAACCCGCAAACCCGTTAAAGGCGTTCCGGAAAAAACACTGACCATGGTCGCCGATGAACGCACTAACACCATTGTCATGTTGGCCAACGAGGTGGATACCCTTCGGGTGAAACAGTTGATCGCCATGATCGATAAAGAAACCCCGCGGGGTAAAGGCAAAATTAACGTATATTACCTGGAAAATGCCGATGCAGAGGAATTGGCCAAAGTACTTCAGGAGGTGCCGACAGCAGAGGCCCAAGCGCCGAAAGGCAAAAAGGCACCGCTGGTTTCCGAACGGGTAAAAATTACGGCCGACAAAGCCACCAACAGTTTAATTATTATGGCCGATAAAGAAGACTACATCGTTTTGCAAGAAGTCATCAGAAAGCTGGATATACCACGGTCCATGGTGTACATTGAGTCTTTGATCATGGAGGTCGATGCAGATAAAAGCTTCGAAATGGGCATCAACTGGCAGGCTTTTGGTAAAACCACGATTGACGGAAAAGAAACCGCCATCGGCGGTGCCTACAGCGACACCATCATCAGTCCGGAGGTTGCACCGGATATTTTTACACCCGCAGGAATTGCCTTGGGAATTCTTTCCGAACCGGTTGAAATCGCCGGCATCACAGTTTCCAACATCTCCGCCATTGTCAATGCGGTCAAAACCGATGATGACTTTCGGATTCTGTCGACACCACAGGTTTTAACCACCGATAACGAGGAGGCCCGCATCACCGTCGGTGAGAACAGACCCTATCAAACCCGAGCCACCACGGATGAATCCGGGGGCACATTTGAATCCTTTGAGTACCGGGATGTCGGCAAAATCTTAAAAATTACCCCCCATGTCACCGAAGGCCGCATGGTGCGCATGAATCTTTCCCTGGAGGTGACCAATATTGATTTGGCATCGACTCTGGCCACGTCTTCGACACTGCCGGTGACCCAAAAACGCACGGTAGATACCACCGTGATTGTAAAGGATAATCAAACTGTGGTGATTGGGGGATTGATCGACGAAACCACAACAAATAACGAAACCAAGGTGCCGGGTCTCGGTGACATACCCATTTTCGGATGGTTGTTTCGATCCAAAACTGAAACCAGCCAAAAGACCAATCTCTACATTTTTTTGACCCCCCGTGTGATTAAAAATCCGGCCGAGGCCGACGATGTGTTTAATATGAAGAGAGGTGAAATAGACACCATTAAAAAGGGTCAAATCAAATTATATAACGGAAAAACAGAATAGACTGATGTTTTTAACCACCCAGTCGAATGCGTAACACACCCCTGGAAGGAAGATGAACCAGTTATCGCAAATACTAATCGAAAACTTCGGGTTGAATGAGGACAACCTTGCCGAGGCCCAGCGAATTAAGGCCGAAAAAGGAGGCAACATCGGCCAAATACTGGTGGATCAGAATCAGCTGTCTGAGACACAATTGCTGGAGGCATTAAAATCCCATTATGATCTGCCTTTCTGGCCGAAGCTTCCATTTGATCACAGTGGTACCGATTTTACCGAAAAAGTACCCATCCAGTTTTTAAAGAAAAATATGATCGTTCCTTTTGAATGCCGCAGACCGGTTCGTGCTTTGGATTGCGGTTTGGCTGAGCCAGATGGGCCTGATACCGATACAGAGGTTTGCCCACCGGGAATTATCATTGCCATGAAAGATCCTTCGAATTTTCAGGCGCTGGATGATCTCATCCGAATCTTAAATCTGGATGTTTATCAGATGGTGCTGTCAACCCAGGAGGCCATTCTTTCGGCAATCAATATACAATATGACCTGCGCCGGGATTCAGCCGAGCAACTGGTGCAGGATATGGAGGAAAACGGCACTTCCATTATCAGTGAGATTGAAGAGACCGCAGACCTTCTGGATGATACCAGTGAAGCTCCCATTATAAAGCTGGTCAATCATATCATTTCTCAGTCCATTAAGGCCCGTGCCAGTGATATCCACTTTGAGCCCTACCAGAACAGTTTCAGCGTCCGCTACCGGGTCGACGGCATATTATACGATTTGCTTACGCCGCCCAAATGGATACAACCCGCCCTGATTTCCAGAGTAAAGGTTATGTCCAAAATGAACATTGCCGAAAAACGTCTGCCCCAGGACGGGCGTTTCGAAGTTAAAATTGGTGATCAGGACATCGATTGCCGGGTCTCCACAATTCCCACCGCATTCGGTGAACGGGTGGTTCTGAGGTTGCTGAACAAATCCGGATCTCTGCTGGAGCTTACAGACCTTGGCCTAACCCCGGGCAGGCTGAAGCTGTTAAAAAGGCTGGTGGCCGCTCCCAATGGAATCATACTGGTAACCGGCCCAACCGGAAGCGGCAAGACCACAACCCTGTATGCGGTTTTATCCTCTATTAATAAACCGGACATCAATATCATCACGATCGAAGATCCGATTGAATATCAAATCAAAGGAATCAGCCAGATTCAAGTCAACCCCAAAATCGAATTGACCTTTGCACGGGGGCTGCGATCGATTGTACGCCAGGACCCGGATGTTATCCTGGTGGGTGAAATTCGTGATCGCGAAACCGCCGATATTGCCGTCCAATCCGCCCTGACCGGGCATCTGGTATTTTCCACCCTGCACACCAATGATTCTGCCAGCGCCATGACCCGCTTGGTGGACATCGGCGTTGAGCCGTTTTTGATTTCATCATCCGTGCTGGCAGTGGTTGCACAGAGATTGGTGCGCGTGCTTTGCGATGATTGCAAGAAAAGCTACATACCCAGTGACCTATATTTAAAAAGCATCGGTGTAACCCCGCATCGTTTCAATCAGGGCAACGTCTTCAAAGCCGTCGGATGCGAAAATTGCATTCAAACCGGTTACCGGGGACGGATCGGTATTTTTGAGATCATGTTGTTGACGGAAAGATTAAAAAACGTAATTCTTAAAACTTTCGATTCGAATCGCATAAAAAATGAAGCCCTGCAGGACAAAATGATCACCCTGCGCAACGACGGCTTGAAGAAAGTATTGGACGGGAAGACAACGATCGAGGAAGTGCTGCGGGTCACGCAAAAATAAAAATTCCCAATTCTAAATTGATCTTATTCCATCGCGGCTGGAAGCTGCTCCCACTAGACGAATTGATAATAATCATTAACAAATCTGTGGGAGCGGCTTCCAGCCGCGAATTTTTTGGCAGAAGACTTACACCCCAATATAAAAAGGCAGCCACAGAGGGCTGCCCTGCTTAACCATCTAAAAACATCTCAATCATTCGGTTTTTTACACTCCGCAATCCGAAATCCAAAATCCGTAATCAAATTATTCTGCCCTCTGCTATAGGCTATTCTATGTTACGGACCGCCAGCGCCCGATAGCCGCGCTTGTGGGCTTTTCTGGCCGTATAGTGATAGACATTGGCAAAATTAAACACGCGTGCGGTGGGCGCACTCGGGTTGGATTCCGACGTCCATACCCAGCCGCAGGTCAATTGGATCAGCGGTATGATCTTCACCCATTGACCGCAATCGGTTTCATAGCCGTCGGTATTCTTGTCTTCAATTATAATGCTTTGCAGTTCGGCCAGAGTCGGCAGACGCCAGTTGTCATAGCTTTTTTCAAGCAAATACGGAAATGTGTACTTCGCCCATTTTTCAGCCTGGATCCAGTTGATATCGCCATGATTGTCGGTTTTGCCCCACATGAGTCCACGATCATGGTCCGTCACCGTACCGTCGCCATTGTCAGTGAAACGATCACCGGCCCAGGATGTCACGACAATAAAAAAAATCCCAAGTATGACAATGGTGAGTATTTGAAAATGGTACCTGGACATCTTCGCCTCCTTCCGGGGTAATTGTCCGAATGATATAACACGTGAAGTATCAAAACATTAGCAAAGCCGAAGCAAAGCCGAACACATTACCTCCAACCGCTGGACACCGGACGCGATTCGCAAATCCCTAAATAAAAAAATCACTTTTGAAGGATGTGTTTTCTCAATCGTTCGGCATTTTTCTCATCCCGATAAGAGAGTATCGGCACGGGCGAACGGCGAAAGACCTTCTCCGCCACCGAGCCCACCAGCAAATATTCAAGGTCCGAACGACCCTTAATTCCCATGATGACCAGATCGACCTTTTCGTTTACGGCCATTTTTAAGAGCTCTTGGGCGGGATGGCCAATTTTAATCATCGTGCGGGCCTTTTCGGCCGGGAAAGAAATCTTTTTAAGGATCTCATCCAAGGCCTGCTGCCGCTCTTCCTTTATCCCCGCAACATATTGCGTGCTGTCGACCTCATAACCCATGGCCGCAATGGTGCTGACGGCTTCCACATCCCGCGAGTTGATAATACTGGCAACAATTAACTCGGCATTCAGACTCTGTGAAATCTGTGCAGCATATTTTAAGAGTCCCTCGGTATAGTCGTCGGCAAAACCGACGGCAACCATTATTCTTTTCATCGCATCCATCATCATTTCCTCAAGTCCGAATTGAGTCAAACTCAATTCGGGTTATTTAAATAACAGATAACCATTAACTATCCGCAATATGTCAGGCGGCTACCGGCTCGGCAGTCGCTTTGGGTGCGCGTGCCCGCTGCATTAAAAAGAGCCCACCAAATACAGCCAGGCCGATTAAATACGTCCAGTATCGTTGTCCATGGGGTAAACCGATCCAGCTTGCGATCAGGTCCGGACGCATCAGGTTTAATGTGACAAACAGAAACAGTGGTATCTCATATATTCTGTTTTTGGCCACAAAAAAATTCTGGGTTGCCGAAGCAAATGCGAAATTTCCGACGCATGCCATGAGAAAAATAAGTATCGCCTGGGGCCAACTGCTGATATTGTGCAATATCAAATCCGCATTGAAAATGAACATGAACGGCAGAATCGCGGTCCGAATATCATACATGAATCCCTGCAGCCCGGTGGGAATCGGCGGGGATTTGGCAATCGCAGCGGCCGCATAAGCGGCCAGCCCGACGGGTGGAGTATCATCGGCCAGAATCCCGAAGTAAAAACAAAACAGGTGGGCGGCCATCAGTGGAACCACGAAATCCATATATCCGCCAACCTCGACGATGACCGGTGCCGTCAGAGAAGCCATGACAATATAGGTGGCCGTGGTGGGAAGTCCCATACCGATGATTAAACTGGCAACCGCGGTGATAACCAACAGCAAAAAGATATTTCCCCCGGAGAGCACGTCAATGACCTCGGTGATCAGCCCACCGAGTCCCATGGCAACCACCCCCACGATGATTCCGGCGGCAGCCGTCGCCAGGGCGACCGAACACATGTTGCGTGCGCCGGTGGCCAGGGCCGAAAAAATCTGGACAATGCTCAGTTTAAAGGCCTCACCAATGGGCTGCTTGTTCAAATAGGCTTTTACCGGATTCTGAAACAACATGATGATGGCCATGACCCAGATCGCGTTAAAGGCGGCCAGCTCCGGCGAATGGCGTACAATGATCAGCTCATAGAGCAGCATGCAAATCGGTATCAGATAATGTGCGCCGCTGATCAGGGTCTTGAAAAAAGCCGGCAGTTCGTGGCGCGCCAGGCCTCTGAGCCCCAGTTTGGAGGCTTCTATATGGGTGATGTAAAACAGGGCGGCATAAGAAGCAAACGCCGGTACGGCCGCGGCCTTGATCACTTCAACATAGGGCACGTTGACGTATTCGGCAATGATAAAAGCGGCCGCCCCCATGATGGGCGGGGCCAGTTGGCCGTCCGTGCTGGCGGCAACCTCAACGGCAGCCGCCTTTTTGGCTGGATATCCAACTTTTTTCATCAAAGGTATGGTGAACGTTCCGGTGGTGACGATATTGGCGATACTGGAGCCCGAAACCAGGCCGGTAAGCCCGCTGCCCATAATTGCCGCCTTGGCCGGCCCCCCCTTGAATCCCCCCAGCAGGCTCAGGGCAAGCTGGATAAAGTATTGACCGGCGCCTGCCTTTTCCAGCATGGCGCCAAAGAGCACGAAAAGAAAGACGATCGTGGCCGAAACATCCAGCGGAATCCCGTAAATGCCCTCGGTGGACATAGTAATCTGGCCCATGAAGCGGCTCAGGGAGACCCCTTTAAAGGCGATGACATCCGGCATATACGGTCCGAAAAAGGCATAGAAACAAAAAAATCCGGCAATCACCGATAGGGCGGGGCCAATGACCCGCCGGGAAGCTTCCAGCAACACCACCAACAGAATTAGTCCGATGACAATATCGCGCAGGATGGGATCGCCATAGCGGTAATTAATCCCGGCATAGTCAACGGCGATATAGACGGCGGAAAAACAGGCAATAACGGCAATCACAAAATCCCAGGGGGGGATTCTATTTTTAATGGAAAGAAATTTGAGACCCAAACGGGCTTCCTTGAAAACGGGGTAATTCAAATATACGATGAGCAGGGCAAATCCCAGGTGGATGGCTCGAATAAACACCGTATCTAAAATCCACCAACTGGCTATGGAGAGCTGGAAGAAACTCCAGATGACACCGATGGTGGGGATCACCCATTTCGTAGGCCCTTTCGGTCTTCTTGCAACCCCCTCCTCTTCTTCGGCCATCTTCTTGGCAACTTCAAGCCCCTCATCATTTTCATGTGTATTATGAGTGTTCGTCATTTGGCCCACCTATTTCCCTGTTTGGATCCAAAAACCAAATAATAATTATAAAAAAATCCCTGGACGGCTTCCATCACAGATATGAGTTCATTGCATTTTTAATTCTTCAGAAAAAAAGCACAAAACGGCAGCAGCCAGAGGCTGCCGCCGTTTTTTACTTCACCGGTGTTACTTTAATCCAACTTCTTTATAGTATTTCAGGGCACCCGGATGGAAGGGTGCGGACAGACCTTCCAGCATGTTCTGCTTGGTCAGACCGCTGTATGCCGGATGAAGCTTTTTAAAATCCTCGAAGTTTTCAAACACCTCTTTAACGACGGCGTAAACGACTTTCTCCGGAACCTTGATGGATGTCACGAATGTCGCCTTGACGCCGAATGTTTCGACATCTTGATCGTTGGCTGCTGCAGGGTAGAACTTCGTCACCTGGGTGACGGCTTTCGCATAGTAGGGGTATTTGTTAAGCAGACTTTCTACATTTTTAATCGGTACGAACTTCACCTTGCGCTTGCCGGAGGTGGCTTCCTTGTAATAGCCACTGGGATGGCCAACGGTGTAAAAGGCGGCATCGAGTCTGCCGTCCTGGATCAGTCCGGGAGCTTCTGCGGCCTTTAAGCTTTCAGCATGAAAATCTTTTTCGTAATCCAGGCCATTGGCTACCAGCGCATCGATGGCATTTTTACGGTAACCGGAACCGACATTTCCGATGTTGACGCGTTTGCCCTTGAGATCCGCAAGACTGTTGATGCCGGAATCAACGGCGGCAATCAAGTCAACCGTTTCGGGATGAATAGAGAAGACCGCCCGAAGATCATTCTGGGGGCCTTTGTCTTCCCAGTTGGCAATACCCTTGATGGCCTGAAACTGACGATCGGATTGGACCACACCAAACTCCAGGTCACCGGTCATAACGGCATTGACGTTGAACACGGACCCACCGGTGGACTCAACCGTGGCACGGATGCCATATTCTTTGCGTTTCTTGTTTACCATCTTGGCAATCGCACCACCGGTGGGATAATAGACACCGGTAATTCCGCCGGTGCCGATGGTGACAAAGACGGTTTTGGCATGCGCCTTTTGTTCAAACAGTCCGATTCCGGTAAGAAGCGAAAGTCCAAAAACGAGGGCCAATGTAAATATAAATGCCTTTTTCATCTAAACCTCCTTTGATTGTGTGGTTAGGGTTATCGTCATTAGATGGTTTAAACTGCGCTGCGTCCTTATTATCGACCTCCTTTCTGGTGAATTTTATACTTAAACGATCGTTAAAGTATGAATTTAATTCAAGTTATTATGCCCTATCAAATCAAAAAGTGAAAATCAACACCTATCTGGATAAAAATCGGTTCAAGGTTCAAAGGTTCAGGATCTCGGGGTGCGCGGTGCGTGGTCCGAGTTACCTGTTAAAAAAAGACAACGAGAAGAAATGAATACCGCTGAATATCTCTTCGCAACCCGCAACGCGTAACGCGCAACCCGTAACGCGTAACTCGACCTTTCCGCATTCCGACTTCCGCATTTGCTCAGCGCTCATATTTTTTCGCCAAGTCATCATAATATTGCGCTTCGGTTTCTCGCCCTCTTTTGCGGCAGCCATTGGCATAAATGGCACATTTTTCTTTTAACATGCTTATGGCGGCTTTACGCTGGGATGACGACAGGAGATTGCTATCGATAATCTTCTGCAATGCACGTATCCGAAATTTGTCCAGACCCGGTGCACGGGATAGCTGATCATCATGCCCACCACGTTTGATGATCAGCGGGATGTCTATCAGATAAACCGGATAGCGACAGCTGACACGCAACCACAGATCATAATCTTCACATGCAGGCAAATCTACATCAAACAGCCCGACGGATTCAAAAAGATGTCTCCTGACCATTACGGCCGAAGGACTCACTAAACATAACTCCAGGGAGCGTTCGAAAATCATACCGGAAAATTTATGGTGCCGGTTTTTGGGATTAACCCGCACACCGTTTCGGATCCATTGTTCTTCGGTCTGATTTATCATTGCATCCGGGTGGACTTTGAAAAAAGCCACCTGTCGGGAAAGCTTCCGGGGAAGCCATAGATCGTCGGAATCTAAAAATGCAATCAGCTCCCCTGTTGACGCCTCAATACCCCTATTACGGGCTGCGCTCACACCCTTGTTGGATTGATATATCACGGTGACGGTGTTGCCGTAGGATTGGAGAATATCCGAAGTGTTATCGGTAGAGCCGTCATCCACGACGATCAGTTCATAATCTCTAAAGTCCTGTTCCAAAACCGAATCAATAGCCTCCGCAATGGCCCAGCCGCGATTGTGAGTCGGAATGATGACGCTAACCAGTGGTGTTTTGGCTCTTGATTGCATGAATCAGATACTATACAGTTCAATGTGAGACAACAACAAGCAAACGCATGGGGCAAAGGGCATGGTGCATGGAGCAAGGAGTTAAGGATTAAAGAAAAATCAAATTCCTATGACTCAATGCTTTTGCCTCAAAAAAGTCGCCTTCCGTGCCGACGGTGCTTGGCAGCCACAGAGGGCTGCCCTACTTAAAACGATTATTCATCTAATCAATGATACTCCACGCCCCAGGCCCCATGCCCCATGCCCTATGCCTCAAGCCCCATGCCCCATGCACTTTGCCTGCTGCATTCAGCCTCGGTTTATGGATTGTAAATAGTCAATACCTAATGCCTGCTGCCCAGCTTACACTAAGCGTTGGATTTGCTTCAGTTTCTGGGTAAGCCGCTTCTTGGATATCGGGATGGCGGCTTTCAGCTCCTGCGCAAATATCGAAACCTTGTATTCCTCGACCATCCAGAAGTATTCTTCAATGGCGTTGCGCTTTTCAATCGAGGCATGCGAAGAGAGCGTCTCGAGCAGTTGGTTTAAACTGTCGTGAAACGGTCGTATCTTTTCTGCTTTGATCTTATCTTTTTCGAAATCAATGTGGGCCCGCTGGGCGCGAATCCCCACGGCTTTGATATATCGTTCAAGGTGAACCAACCGGTCCAGATCATAGAGCGCCATAAATGTTTGCGGCACGAGTCGCGCCAATTCCTGGGTGAGGTCTTTAAAAAATTGAGATAGGGCCGCGCTGTCCGAACTTATCTGCCGCAGTTTGGACAGCAAGCTTCTGGTTTCGAAATAGGCCGTCAAAATCGGTATGGCTTTTTCGATGATCTCCTGTGCGTTCACAAGAATTTTCGGTGCCGTGCGCTCGGCATAGGTGTGGAATTCATTTTCTGAACGGATATTTTTTTCGAACAACCTCTGAATGACCCATTCGAACATTCTTTTTTCAAACTGCCTGGCCCCTCCAAAATGGTCCGCCATGGGAACGATATGGTTTGGCAGTTTCAAGCGCTTTTTCACAAACTTTACGTCTCTTGAAAAAAAATTCCGATAAAGTCTTGCAACTCCCTGTTTATGAACTGCCACTGCTTTATCTTTCTGCCGCAACAGACGCAGATTGACTTTTTTATCGTCTGAGTCGGATTTCTCCAGGGCAGGATAGGCGACCCAGCCGGCTTTTTCGGTACCGCTATGGGTGATATAATCGGGCAAATCACCAAAATTCCAGGCCGTGAGACCGATTTTTTCCCATTGTTTGCGGGCCGATTCAAAACCGGACAGCCCGGCATTTTCATCGAGATGCTGCTGCAAGATTGCCGGATCTCTGCCGGCACAAATCTCGCGACCATCCGGGCCAGTCAGCGAGATTCTCATTTTGAGATAATCCGGCAAGGCTTCAGCCTGCCAGGCGGATGCCGGAATATCGAGGCCAAATCGTTTATAAATAAATTTGCTCAACGCCGTAATTAATGCTTCTTCGGTGGGCGGCATTTCACGGATGATAACTTCAACCGTATCGTTCACCGGCACCAGCTTCCGGCGATAGGTCTTCGACAAACCTTTGATCAGGGTCGCTATTTTTTCCTTGACCAGACCGGGCACCAACCAATCCAACGCCTCAGGAGGAACCTGTGAAGCCAATGCCGAAGGCACAATCACCGTCACACCATCATCCTCCTCGCCGGGCATAAAACGATACCGGCAGTCAAATGCGTGTCCTCCCAACTGGATTTGCTCCGGATAAAAGCTAAGCTCGGAAGCATCCGGTTGATATAAAAACAGATCTGCTTTTTTCATCCTTAAAAAATTATCATCGGTCTGGGTCTTTAAGAATGCGGATAATGCCCTCAGATTGTAAATCCCGCCAATTTTCTCTTTATAAAATGCAAAAATATCCGCTTCGCTAATCAACACATCGCGGCGTCGGATGCGGTCTTCGACGGCAATAACACCGTCGATTAAACGTTGATTATGCTTCATAAAGGCAAATGGCTTTTTAATGTCACCTTCAAGCAGGGCATGGCGGATAAAGATATCCGATGCCTGGTCCGGATCGATCCTGCCAAAGCAAATCTTTCGCCCGGCTACGATGATGAGTCCAAAAAGACTGACCTGTTCCGAGGCCACCACTTCACCACGATTTCTTTCCCAGTGCGGATCCAAATAGCTGTACCGGCATAAATCGCGCCCCAGGCCTTCCAGCCAGGCACTGTCGATATCGGCCACGGTTCGGGCAAAAACCCGGGAAGTTTCCACAATTTCAGCCGCGACGATCCAGCTGGCGGCCTGATCGAAAAGGCCGGAGCCCGGGAAAATCATGACGTCCCTGCCCTTGGCAGCCCGAAAAATGTTTTTTTCTTTCTTCTCTCCGATGTTGGATAAAAAGCCGGACAAAATCGATTTATGAATTGCACGGTATTTTGAGCTTTTCGGGGGAATTTCATAATTGCCTTCCTGCGAAGCCAATTTGCGGATATTTCGAACCAGGCCTTGTTCTTTAAGTATCACGCCGATCTGATGATAGATGTCCCGCCATTCCCGCACGCGCCGAAAAGACAGATAATGATCCCGACAAAACCGTTTCATCTGATTGTTGGTTTTTACCTTCTGCCAGGTATGGTGATACCGATTCCAGATGTTTAGCAGGCTAATAAAATCCGAATGGGGATCGTTGAAGGTGGCATGCATGCGGTCGGCTTCGCGGGTCTTCTCGGCCGGCCGTTCACGGGGGTCCTGAATACTCAATGCCGATGCAATCACCGCAATCTCATTTACACACCCTTGAGATTTCGCTTCGATGAGCATGCGGGACAATCTTGGATCTAGCGGTATTTTAGCCATCAACCGCCCTGTCTTCGTGAGCGAAACCCTAAAATATGCATCGTCGCCTGTTCGTTGAGTTTTGGATGGCTCAGGGGGAACCTTGCGCCCTTTGCCCCGCGCCCTGCGCCTCTGCTTAATTGCTCCCAGTTCAAACAGCAGATTATATCCGTCCTTTATGTTTTTTAGCTCCGGTCGATCGATAAAGGGAAAATCGAAAATATCGCCGAGTTTTAACGAAATCATGCGCAGGATAACCTCTGCCAGATTGGCACGCACAATTTCGGGCGGTGTAAAATTAGACCGGCTGTCGTAATCTGCTTCCGAAAAAAGACGGATGCACACACCGTTTTGCACCCTTCCGCAACGCCCTTTGCGTTGGTCTGCGCTGCTGCGCGACACCGGCAGTATTGGCAAAGACGTGGTACGCGATCGCGGAGAATACCGCGAAATACGCGCCAGCCCCGAGTCGATCACATATTTAATACCCGGTATGGTAATCGATGTTTCGGCAACATTGGTGGCCACAATGATCTTGCGCTCAGACATTCGTTTGAAAACTCTGGTCTGTTGGGCAGCCGTCAGCCTTGCAAACAACGGCAACACACAGTTACCCGGTAGGGGTTCAGCTTCAATGAGTTCGCAGGTATCCCGGATATCCTGCTCCGTCGGCATAAATACGAGAATGTCGCCCCACGGGCTTTCGTGTTGAAGCTGTTTTATGGTTTGAACTGCAAGCTCGACGTGCGTCAGGTCTCCATTTTCTTTTTGGAGATCTTCTTCGGCTTGATAACGCACCTCAACCGGGTACATTCGTCCGGAAACCTCGACAACCGGCGCATCGTTAAAGGCCCTGGAAAATTTTTGCGTGTCAATGGTGGCCGAGGTGATAATCAGTTTGAGATCATCTCTTTGGGTTAGCAGGGTTTGCAGAATTCCCAGGATAAAATCAATGTTCAGGCTGCGTTCATGGGCCTCGTCGACGATAATGGTGTCATAAGCGCTCAAATGTCGATCGGTTTGGGTCTCGGCAAGCAATATGCCGTCGGTCATGAGCTTAATGTAGGCGTTTTTAGGTGTGCGGTCTTGAAACCGAATCTTATATCCGACAGCACTACCTAATTTCTGGCCGAGTTCCTCGGCGATTCGATGCGCCACCGTTGTGGCCGCAATTCTGCGGGGCTGGGTATGCCCGATGGCACCGTCGATACCTCTGCCGGCTGCCAAACAAAATTTCGGGATCTGCGTGGTTTTTCCGGAGCCTGTCTCACCGGAGACGATAATCACCGCATGATCCGAGATGGCTCGAATGATGGCATCCTTTTTGGCCGTTATTGGAAAATCGTCATTATAATTCAATGGCGGAAGATTTTGCTGGCGCAAGGATTTTTTTCGAACCGAGGCAGTAACTCGTTTTTCCAGACGTGCAATTCGTTGATTGATCTGCCGCTCTGTCGATAGCTTCGGTTTGGCCCGGGTCAAATGCCGGATTTCACGTTGTGCCGCGATCCGATCTTTTGCCAACGCGAGAGGCAGGAGAAATTTGATTTCCTTTATTTTGACCTCGAAATCTACCAATTTAATTTCCCATGATTATGATTGAAAATCATATAATATTCGCATATTAAATATCGTTCAATGGGCAAAAAATCAAGGTGACCGAATAATCTAACTACATGGCTATGCAGAATCATTTAGTAAATTGTGTTTAGTAAGGAGTCTAGCATGAATTTTGTTGTCATTGGGGGAGATGCCGCCGGCATGAGTGCCGCCAGTCGAGCGAAGCGAAGGATGCCGGAAATAGATGTTACAGTTTTTGAGATGACCTTGGATGTGTCTTACAGTGCCTGAGGGATACCCTATAATATCGCCGATCCCCGGCGGGGTATCGCAGATTTAATCGTTCGAAAAGCCGACGTATTCCGTGAAAAACAGGGAATCAATCTGTTAACGGGCCATTGTGCGGAAATCATCGACCCGACCAACCATAGGGTTCGCGGAAAAACACGGGAGGGGAAAGATTTCGAGGCCGCTTACGATAAATTGCTGATTGCCACCGGCGCTTCCGCGATCATACCGGATCTGCCCGGACTTGATTTGCCCGCGGTAAACGCCCTTAAAACCCTGCAAGATGCCAAACGCATAAAGGAATTATTAAAAACAAACCAGGTTAAAAAAGCCATTATCATCGGCATGGGGTACATTGCCCTGGAAATGTGTGAGGCCCTGCATGCATTAAACATCAAGGTTGATATGGTCAAACCCGGACCGGTGTTTCTTCCCTGGTTGGAACCATCACTGGCACAGACGGTTAAAGCGGAAATCGAATCCAAAGCCGTAGGTATTTATGCCGGTCAGGTCGTGCAACGAATTGATGCATCTAACGGCAATCTCTCGGTCAAATGTAAGGATTTATCCTTAAACGG
>JASFPE010000033.1:0-20572 GCA_050116155.1 Desulfobacterales bacterium | reverse complement strand
TTTTTTTTTGTTATCTAAATTATATTAATAATTAGTTTGACTTATGAATTTTGATTTTTATAGAAATATAATTTAAGATGGCTTCGTAAAAAGTCGGATTTCTCCAATTTCTGGATTCCCGCTTTCGCGGGAATGACAGTAGGGAAATTAATACCAAATAGATACCATAGATGTCATACCCGCGAAGGCGGGTATCCAGTTTTTAGTATGACTTTTTACGATATTATTATTTATATGATTATCACCATCTGATGCGATGTATGCGTATCAATCGCATGAGCGTGGAAACGGGGTTAAATTACCATCGAACTGATACTTGTTTTCTTGTTGGGCGCAGGTGCATACGTCGGCTGGAACATCGGAGCAAATGATACGGCCAACTGTGTCGGCACGACTGTGGGCTGCGGGCTGATTTCATTCAGAAATGCCGTCATTGTGGTTTCTATTTTTGCTATCCTTGGTGCGATGCTCCAGGGACAGCATGTCATGAAGACCATCGGCAAAGGCATCGTCAAGACCGATCTGAATTATCTGGCTGTCTGCGTTGCCCTAATTTGCTCCGGTTTTTTTGTAACGCTGGCAACCTTTTTCCGGATCCCGACCTCGACATCCCAGGCGATTGTCGGGGGAGTTGTCGGCATCGGTCTCGCCGTCGGGGCGGAGGTGGATTTTTCGAAATTCATCGTGATTGCCGAAAGCTGGGTTGTCTGCCCGATCCTGGTAATGGCGCTGGCCTTCGGTCTCATGTATGTCGTAATGAAAATTCTGCAGAGATTCCGAACCAAGTCTTTGCTCTTCCAACAGGCGTTTGGCTGGCTGGCCATTCTCTCCGCCTGTTATGTGGCCTATTCCATGGGAGCCAACAACGCCGGCAACGCCGTTGGCCCGATTGCCAATTTGGATGTTCTTCATCCCAAACTACTTCTGCTGATAGGAGGTATTAGTATTGCTTTTGGCGCAGCGACCTATGGGAAGAAAGTCGCCGACACGGTCGGAAAAGGCATCACGCCGCTGGATATCCCCGGAGCCTTTGTCGCCCAGGTTTCTTCGGCCTTCGGCATGCATTTGTTTTCCATCTTAGGCATTCCCGTATCTACCTCTTCCGCCATCGTGGGTGCGGTGGTGGGTGTCGGTCTGGTCAGGGGTCTCAAGGCGATTAGCAAAAGAACGATACTCACGATTCTGATCGGGTGGGTTTTGACTCCAACCCTGGCTGCCGGGGCTTCTTTTGTGCTATATAAAGTGATCGTATTTTCCGTGGACTAAAGTATTGCCCCCGTCAGAATTATTTAACTGTGTGCTAGTTTGAAAATTTGACCTTCACCATGATGAGCCCGTACCCATGGAACTAGCCATTGCACTTACTCTCCTCATTACAGGATTTTATGTTGGATGGAACATCGGTGCCAATGATGCGGCCAATTGCATCGGTACGACCGTCGGCGCCCGCATTATCAGCTTCCGTAAAGCAGCGCTTTTGATGGCTGCCTGTGTGATCCTCGGTGGCGTTGTTCATGGTCATCATGTCATGAAAACCGTTGGCAAAGGCATTGTAATTTCTTCTGCCGAAGCTTACGAAAATGCGCACAATAAGCCCCCACCCAGAAAATTTACGCAATTTTTCCCCGACGAGAAATTACCCGATTTGGCCATTTTCGTTGCACTTTTTTCGGCCGGCCTGTTCGTAACGTTGGCGACCTTTTCCAGTATACCCGTATCGACATCGCAGGCCATTGTTGGAGGTGTGGCCGGCGCAGGGCTTGGAATCGTTGGATTTCAGGCAAATTATTTCAAGCTTAACATATTGGCAAAAATATTTGCATGCTGGGTGATTAGTCCGATTTTGACCATGGTGCTTGCATTTGGCTTATATTCGGGCATAACTTATGTTCTCAAAGGCACCAGAGCGATTTACATCTGGAATCGGTTACTGGTTTTTCTGGCCATCGGATCCGGTGGCTATGTCGCTTATTCGTTAGGTGCCAACGATGTCGGCAATGCCATCGGTCCTTTGTTGAATAAGTACCCTGATAAAGGGATCTACCTGGCGCTCCTGGGGGGAGTTGCCATGGGAACCGGCGCCCTGACCTATGGCCGTAAAGTGACGAACACCGTCGGGAAAAGCATAACGCCGCTGGATCTTCCCGGAGCGTTTTCTGCGCAATTTGCCGCTGCATTTGGTGTTCATATTTTTTCGGTACTCGGTATCCCGGTGTCAACGTCTCAGGCGGTAGTCGGCGCTGTGATTGGGGTCGGATTGACCAAAGGGGCTCGCGCCGTCAGCCGAAACAAGATTCCTACCATTGTTGTCGGCTGGGTTTTGGCCCCGACCTGCGCTGCCGCTTTTGCAAGTGTTTTGTATCGTATTATAAGGTGTTTTTTTGAAGGATAAAAATTGAATTTCAGATCAGTTTGTAATAGACTCTGCATTGTGTTACAGGCTGTTCGAATTCATTTAAGCACAAATTTGAAGGAGAATTTATGTTATTGTTTAAAAAGGAAAAAGAAGTCATTGCGCTGATATTGAAGCATCTGGATATGGTGGAGGAATGCTTAAAAGACGGTATCAAAGCAGTCGAATTGTATCTGGATGACAATATCGGCGAGGCCAAAATTTGCGCACGCAAAGCCCGTAGTGCAGAGTCCGAGGCGGATATCATTCGATATGGGATCCGGGACAAACTATATTCAGGAGCCTATTTACCCCTGCTGCGAGAGGATATCTATAAGCTGATTGAAAGCGTTGACAAAGTTGGAAACGCCGGAGAAGCCTGTTCCGATTTCTTTCTAAACCAGCGCCCGTTGATTCCCGATGAAATGAAATCCCAGTTCCTTGCTATCGCCCGGGAATCCCTGGGTATTATTGAGCCGCTAAAACTTGCGGTCTTGTGCTATTTCAAGGGTGAATGTAAAATCGAGGTGGTGCGCGAACACACCAAAGATGTCGGTATGCAGGAGTCGCGCGTGGACAAATTGGAATGGGATCTGACCAAGGAAATTTTTACATCTACTTCCCTGGATTTTGCGCATAAGCATCATCTGAGAAATTGTCTGGATGCAATTGTAGAGGTATCCGACCGGGCAGAAGATGCCTGTGATCAATTAGAGCTGGCCACTCTGAAGTCAATGGTCTAAATCCCAAGCAGGCACTATTATTTAATCAAAATTTCAAAGCAACCATATTACTGTTGGAGGTTGGAGGCAAAGCCTTCGGCTGTTGGAGGTTAGAGGTCCGAGGTTTGAGGTAAAAACCGATCTTCGATCGCGTTAGGTTTGAGGTAAATATGATCCGATCCTGTTTTGCCTCAAATCTAAAGCGAAGCGCTCCTCCAACCTCAAACGAAGGTGTTGCCTTAAGCGAAGCGCTCCTCGAACGCAGTGCTCCTCAAGCGAAGCGATCATTTTTCACTTGCCCTTAAACACCGGCTTTCTTTTTTCCATAAATGCCGTCACCGCTTCAACCACGTCTTCGGAAGGCAATGCGGCTGCATTTTTTTGTGCAACGTAATGTAATCCCGGATAGACACCATGATCGCGGCTGTATAATATTACTTCCTTTGTTCCCTGAACCGCCATCGGTGGATTTTCGGCAATCTGGGTAGCGAGTATTCGGGCTTCTTCATACAGGGATTTACGGTCTTCGCATATCCGCGTAATCAGTCCCATCTGCAGGGCTTCCCCGGCAGTGATGTCCCGGCCGGTCAATGCCAATTCCCTGAACCAACCGTGTCCGATAATGTAGGGCAGACGCTGGAGCGTACCCAGATCGGCGATAATGCCGATGCGGGTCTCACGAATGCTGAAAACCGCATCTCGGCTGGCAAGGCGGATGTCACATGCACTGATTAAGTCGATGCCGCCGCCGATGCAGTGGCTGTGAACGGCGGCAATAACCGGTTTTCGGCATTTTTCGATTTTATTTAATTCCTCCTGAAGCGTTAAAATTTCTACCCGTGTGTTTTCGCGTTCATCGGCTGCGCCTTTGCTCAGCAACGAGGCGGCTTCATTTAAATCGGTGCCTGCTGAAAAACTCTTTCCTTCTGCCTTGATGACAACCACGCGGACATCCGGATCGCGATCAAATCCATCGAAAAGTTCACCAATTTCCCTGAAAAAAGCCAGTCCCATGGTGTTTCGTTTATCGGGTCGGTTTAACGTCAACCAGGCTATGTGGCCTTCCTGCTCTATTTTGAAATTGTCTGTTTCAGTCATGTCTCATCCTCACTATTCTTGATGGGAGTAATAAATCTCGGGTCGTCGGTTCGGTATAAAATAGCGCATGCGGTGGTTTCTCACCCGGTCCAGATCCTCTGATGATAGATTGACGACGACGATGGCTTCTTCATTGCCCAGCTCTTTTTTCAAAACCGTTCCATCCGGACCGAGAACAACGGATACCCCCGCAAAATGGAGCCCATTTTGATTATCACCGGTTTGATTGCAGGCAACAACGAAAAGCCCGTTATCAAAGGCCCGGGCGGTCAGATGCCGCATCCAGGAATTAAATTTTTCGACCGGTGTGCCGCGTGGGGATGCATGGGGCATGAAGATGACATCCGCCCCCGTGACGGCCATGCAGGTTGAAAGCTCCGGAAAATGAGCATCGTAACAAAGCTGAATGCCAAATTTAACACCGAAAATGTTAAATAACGGGACCGCTTCGCCGGGTGAAAATAGGCCACGCTCAGGCGGCGCAATATGAATTTTACGATAAATGCCATGGATCCCGTCTGGTGTAACCACCAGGTGACTTGCAAATATACGGTCCGTTTCATCTTTTTCGACTAACCCGGTGAGGATGGCAATTTGATGCCGTTGCGCCATTTGCAGAACCCGCTGACTTACAGCGCCCGGGATTGGCTCTGCCGTTTCTTTAATATTTTCATGTGTGCTGTAACCGGTAATATTTAACTCCGGAAAACATATAATCGCCGCATCTTGTTCTTTCGCTTTCTTTACCCATCTGTCCATGCGATCGACATTTTTTTGGCTTTGTCCAATCGGAGAATTGAAAATAACTGCTGCGATGCGGATATCTTTCATCGTGTTACACTTGAAACTGTGCGCGGATTTTAAACACCCGGGTGGCCGGCAGGTTGAGAATTTCTGAAATTCCGGTTTTCTCGGAGATTTCTTCCAGGTTTTGTTCAATTTCCTGCATGGACGGTGCGATAAATGTAAACCAGATATTAAAACTATTATCGCGACGGTAATTATGGGTCACGCCCGGGTAACGATTAACGACCTCTGCAAATTGCTCGATTTTGTCTTCCGGCACTCTGGCCGCACACAGGGTGCTGACGTAGCCTAACTTATCCGGGACAAAATTGCCGCCGATGCGTCGAATGATACCCTCTTTTTTAAGCCGTAAGATGCGTTCTAAAACATCTTGTTCGCTAATCCCTAATTCTTTGGCCACAGCAAGGTAAGGTTGTGATGTGATCGGAAAGTCGGACTGAATTCGATTGAGTATGGCTTTGTCGATGTCATCGAGCAGCGCTTCGGGCTGGGGCATGGACTACTCCTTAAAATTGCCTTCCAGGATTCGAACGTGTAATTTACGCGTACGGGGGCCGTCAAATTCGCAGAAAAAAATTCCCTGCCATGTGCCCAGAACCAGCGAGCGGTGTTCAATGGCAATAAATTCCGATGGTCCGACCAGAGTGGCTTTTACGTGGGCCGGTGAGTTGCCTTCCATATGGCGATATTTGGCCTCCCATGGAACGATCTGGTTCAAGATCATCAGAATATCGGATTTCACACTGGGATCTGCGCTTTCGTTGATGGTAATTGCTGCGGTGGTATGGGGTACGTAGAGCAAACACGCACCGTTTTCGACACCCGATTTGTGCACCATTTGACCGATTTTAGAACTAATGTCGATTAGCTCTGTTTTGGCCTGGGTTTTGACCGTCAGAATCATATGCTCCTCCCGCAACCATAAAAAAAGGCCCTGCTCAAACTGCAGGGCCTTTTGCTAAATAACTGTACCGTTCACAAATCTTTGACTTATACGCATCCGGTCGGTTTGGGAAGACCGGCCATTTTACAGGCTCCTTTTCCCGGTCCCGACGGGAACAGCTCATAGATGTGTTTCAGTTTAAAACCGGTAACCTTGGAAAGAACCCGGACCATCGGCGCAATACCATTTTTCTCATAATAATCGCGAAGAACATCGATGACTTTTTGGTGTTCTTCGTTGAGTTCTTCGATACCCTCTTCTTTTTTTACCCACTGGACCCATTCTTCGCACCAGTTGTCATACGAGTCGATAAATCCGTCCTCATCGACTGTGAACGTTTTTCCCATAAATTCTACACTTGGCATTTAGTCTTCCTCCTTTGATATTATTTTATTTTTATTCGGCCCGCAGCCTGTTAGTTCCGTTTTTTTAAAAGATCATTTTTATCTCAACGAAAAAATAATGTCAACATCAAAATCAGAGGTTTCAGGTGTCAGGTGTCAGCGCTTTCAATTTTTATTCCTGACACCTGAAACCTGAAACCCGAAACCTTCCCTTCTAGTATTCCTTCGGAGTTTTATTAAGCTCTTCCAGGGTAAATACGGGTCCGTCTTTGCAGACTAACTCTTTTCCGATATTACACCGGCCACACATGCCGATGCCGCACTTCATACGGTTTTCAAGCGACATGATGATTTTATCATGTTCGTAACCCAGCTTATCCAAAACCGGCTGGGTGAATTTGATCATAATCGGCGGACCGCAAACGATGGCCATCGAATCATCACCGGCTACGGGAGCTTTTTGTTCGGTGATGGTCGGCACAAAACCCGTATTGTATTTCCAGTTTGGATCGTCGGTACCATCAACGGTGATATGTACATTTATATCACCGCGTTTTTCCCATTCAACCAGTTCATCCCGGTACAACAACATACCGGGTGTTCGGGCACCATAAATAACATTGATATCTTTGAATTTCGATCGATTGGCCGGATCCAGCATATAGATGATGGATGAACGCAGCGTGGTAAACGCAAATCCGCCGCCGATAATGACGATGTTTTTGTCTTCCATCTGATCCCAGGGAAACCAATTGCCCAGTGGACCGCGAATTCCCATGATATCACCGACCTTCATAGAGTGTAGATAACTCGATACCACTCCGACCTTGTTAACGGTAAACATCACAAAACCCTTCTCCGTTGGTGATGAGGCAATTCCGATCGGGATCTCTCCTTTTCCGGTCACGGAAAGTTCGGCAAACTGGCCGGATTTATAAGCAAATTTTTCTTCGTCTCCTGAGTCCAAGAAAACAAAGCGGAACGTTTTTAGATTTTTGTCTTCGCTTTCGACGACGATGTCATCGATTTTTGCAGGATATGGCAAGTATGGATTTTGCACGACTTCCCCCTTTGAGTATTGAAGATTGATTATTCAATCTTCTAAGCGGCGCAGGTGTCTTGGTCAGCACCGTAATTGTTCATCAACTCACAAACGCGGCGGATATCAATATTCACCGGGCACAGGCGCACACAGCGACCACAGCCCACACATTGTATTCCGCCATCGTATTTATCCACATAATATTTCAATTTATGCATGAATCGTTGCCGCACGCGATGAATCTTTGTGTCTCTGGGATTGTGGCCGGAACCATGCAAAGTAAAGAGCGGAAACATACAGCTGTCCCAGTTGCGCATACGCATCCCGCTAGATCCACGGTTTTCATCTTGAATGTCGAAACACCAGCAGGTGGGACAGACATAGGTACAGGTTCCGCAGTTGATACATGAAAACGCGACGTCCTCCCAAAACGGTGCATTGTACAGCTCGATGGTATCGATCTTCGCTAAGCGGTCGGTACTGACAAAAGCAGTAATTTTGTTTTCAGCCGTCTTTTTTTCGGTTTCCAATTGTTTGATAGCCTCATCTTTTTTTACTTCAGCATCCCAGCCGGCTGCGTTGAGAAACCCTTCGCCTTTTTCCGTGATCGCTTTCGCCAGATAATGATCTTCACCGTCCAACAGCAATACATCCAAACCTTCATCATGAAATGGGCCGCAACCGGCAGTAGTGCAAAAACAGCTGTTGCAAGGAGAATCACAGGCCAATCCAATAAAGGTCGTGGCTTCATAGGCTCGTATCCAGTACGGATCTTTGTACTCGGGTGTATCAAAATTTTTTCTGACCAGTATAAAGGCTTTGGCATCGCAGGGCCGAATACCAATGACGGCCTGTGGTGAATAGTCCTTTTGGATTTCCTTCATGATATGATGATCTTCCTTGGATTCATCCAGTGAATATTCAAACATCGCTTCAGACTGAGGATAAATCAACGACTTAGGTGACAACCGTGTGTTCAGGCATTGCAAATCCGGTGATTCACCCTTTTCGAGTTGTTTGAAATTATGAAAATCTTCTTCTTTTACCGGACCAATTAATCGAAAGGACTCGGATGCCTTCTCGAGTCCAGCCGTCCAGCTCTCTTTTTCGATTCTGATGAATTTCATATTTTTGCCTTTGTTTGTGTTTGGTGTTTAGTGTTTGGTGTTTAGTTTAAAGGATTCATCCCATCGGCCAAACACTAAATACTAAACACCAATCACCAATCATTTTATAAACTCATCCGGATCTCCGGGTTTATATGTATCCAGCGGCGGGCGCACATCCAGCGACATTCCGGCTTCCCAGTCAAACAGCTCCAAACAGTCCTTTTCCAGCTTCTTGGTAAATACTCGCATGTTGATTCCCACCGGGCAGGACCGTTCACAGGCACCACAATCTGTGCATCTGCCGGCACAATGAAAGGCCCGCAGGAAATGAAATGTTTTCACATCCGTGGGGTCCTGGCTCTTCCCGACCCATTGAGGCCGTGATTCATCCACAAAGCAGGTGGGACAGTAACATAACGGGCAGGCATTGCGGCAGGCATAGCAGCGGATGCATGGCGCCAGCAGATCATCAAAAAATTTGCCTTTCTCCGCAGGTGACAGGGCTTCAATTTCGTTGACGTCTCGATATCGATCGATGTCATTTTGTTCCTCTACCAGTTCGGCGACCAATTCGTCATAGATGACTGGATTGCGATGAATGCAAACGGAACAATTTTGCTGAAGCACATCTTCTTTTTTTAATTCTTCTTTAAAATCGTTGCCGCTCACCGTGATACCGTTCTCACTTTCGACCACTTCATCAATTTCGCCGTCAAACATAGCGCTGATTTTGCGTTTGTCCATCATCCCGGTGCAGGGCACACCGATGATGATCAGCTGTTCCCGTTTTATTTTATTTTCGATGATGTGGGTGACGATATTGCGGGAATCGCATCCTTTGGCGATAATGCCGATTTTTTCATTGCGATCGGTCAGATAATTGGCCAGATTGATTCCACAATTGCTGTCCCACACCAATTTGTCGACGTCTTCGGGCGTTTTTGCAAAATGGGGCTCATTCATCATGGGCAAGGTACCTTTGCGGAATCCAATGATCATTTCAACGGTACAATCTTTCAGCAATTTGGCAGATATTTTTTTGATCTTATCCGTGTAACTTATCATTTTAAGCAACCTTAGCCCTTGTTTTTAAATAGGTTTTATTTGGTCCCAAGGCCTTTATTGCATCCGTGACTTCTTTGACCACCTTTACAAATTTGGTGGATTCTGCCGAAGAGACCCATGAGAACTGGAGACGTCCGGGTTCAATTCCCATGTGCTCAATCAGATTTTGAAACAATGCAAATTTTCGACGGGCATAGTAATTACCTTCCAGGTAATGGCATTCTCCGGGATGTCACCCGGAAACCCAGACGCCGTCGGCCCCTTCCCGCAGAGCTGCCAGGAAAAACTTAGGGCTCATACGCCCCGTGCAGGGAATACGGATAACCCGGATATTGGTTGGATATTCCATCCGGCCCACGCCGGCAAGATCGGCAGCACCGTAACTACACCAGTTGCATAAAAAAGCCGCAATTTTCGGTTCCCATTCGGTCATGTTTCGTTTTCTCCTTTATCTCGATGCTGGATGCTCGATGCTGGATGCTCGATGCTCGATGATTCTAAGCTAGACTTCCGGTGTTTCACATATCGAGCATCAAATATCCAGTATCGAGAATCGAGCTTAGACTGCCTCATTCATTGCAAAGATTTGCATAAAGATTTGATCATTGTCAAATCCTTTTAGATGGATGGCTCCGGAACGGCAGGAGGCCACACACAGACCGCATCCTTTGCACAGTACCGGATTGATTTGTGCCTTTCCGGCAAACGGCCCTTCTTCAGCAAAAAGAGGTGCTGAATACGGACAGATGGAAACACACACGCCGCACTGGCTGCAGTCCAGGGGATTGGTTTCTGCAATCGTGCCGCTGGTAAAGATGGTTTGCCTGGCAAGCAGGGTAACGGCCCGCGAAGCGGCCGCCTGTCCCTGGGCGATGGATTCATCGATGGGTTTGGGATAATGGGCCAGCCCGCACAGAAAAACACCATCGGTTGCAAATTCCGAAGGCCCCAGTTTGGCATGGCGCTCCACAAAGAATCCATCGTCGTTCAACGGTACCTTGAAGAAATTGGCCAACTTGTCATCCCGGTTGGGAATCACCGCCGTTGCCAGGGTGAGCAGATCGGTTTCGATTTCCACCGTGCGACCGATAATATGATCGACGGCTTGCACGAGCAGCTTTCCGTCTTTTATTATGACTTCCGGTTTATTCTCCAGGGTGTACCGAATGAAGATGACCCCCGCCTCGCGGGCCTCCTTGTAAAGGAGTTCACGTTCGCCGTATGTTCGCAGATCCCGGTATATAATGAATACATTCATGTCGGGATTGAGTTTTTTCAAATGCAAGGCATTATCCACGGAATGGCTGCAGCAAACCCTGGAGCAGTACATTCGCTCGGGCTCCCGCGAGCCGACGCATTGAATAAACACAGCCGTGTCGTGATCCTTAAAAGAAGCATCGTTTTCGATGAACTTTCGATCGAGCTCGAGTGCGGTTAGAATTCTGGGATCTTTGCCGTAACTGTATTCATCGGGCTGCAAAGCTGAGGCGCCGGTGGCCATAATCGCAATACCGTGTTCCAGCTCTTGCTCTGTTCCATTTGAAGAAAGGGTGGTCAGGAAATTGCCGACAAATCCCTCTACCTCGGTTATTTCGGTGTCCAGGTGGACATGAATTTTATCGTTGCTTTCGATATCATGGATGAGATTTGAAAGTTTTTCCTGAACGTCTTCACCCTTGGCGGTTCGGTAAATGTTGAGAGCCTGGCCGCCGAGTTGTAAATTCTTTTCAATGATATGGGTCTCATATCCCTGGCGAGCCAGGCTTCTCGCGGCTGCCATACCCGATATGCCGCCACCGATGACCATGGCCGTCTGATCTATGTTAAGTTCCGTTTCCTCGAGCGGTTCCATCAAGGCTACTTTATGAACCGCCATGCGCACAAGGTCTTTGGCCTTTTGGGTTGCCAGATCAGGATTGTTTTTATGAACCCAGGAATCCTGATTGCGGATATTAGCCATTTCAAACAGATATTTATTTAAGCCTGCGTTGATCAATGTTTCCTGGAACAAGGGTTCATGCGTCTTCGGCGTACAAGCAGCCACAACGACGCGATTTAAATTCTTCTGCTTAATGATCTGGGACATGGTTTCCTGGGTGTCCTGGGAACAGGAATACAGGTTATCGCTTGTATATTCCACATAAGGCAGCGTAGCGGCATATTCGGCCACTGAGGGCACATCCACGACCCCGGCTATGTTTATGCCGCAGCGGCAGACAAACACCCCGACTCTGGGACGTTCGTTGGTAACGTTGGTCTGGGGAACGATTTCCGGGGTTTTTGTTTCGGTGTTGCGGGCTGCGCTCAAAAGTTCTCCAGCTGCCACCGCTGCCGCACTGGAGTCCACCACGGATTGGGGGATGTCTTTGGGTCCCTGAAAGGCGCCGCAAACATAAATCCCCTTTTTGGATGTGGCCACCGGGTCAAAGGTCTCGGTTTTGCAGAAATTTCCATCCGTCAGATCAAGACCCAACCGATTGGCAAGTTCGACAGTCTCGGAAGATGTCTGCAGTCCCACCGACAGCACAATCATATCGAAAGTTTCCGATTTTAATTCTCCGTCATCGGTGACGTAACGGACAGACAGATCTCCGGTATCGCCCACCTGATCGATGGTATGGACCCGACTTCGCAGGAAACGAACGCCCTGTTTTTCCCGGGCATCATCGTAAAACCGTTCGAATTCTTTGCCATGGGTGCGCATGTCCATAAAGAAAATGGCACAATCCAAATCATCACCGGCGTGCTCTTTGGCGATGACCGCCTCCTTGATGGCATACATGCAGCACACCGCAGAGCAGTAGGAATTGTCGCAGCGGTTCAAATCTCTTGACCCCACGCATTGAAACCAGGCAATTTTTTGGGGTTCTTCGTGGTCCGAGGGGCGTACAAGATGGCCCTCGGTGGGGCCTGATGCAGACAAAATCCTTTCCATTTCCATCGAGGTGATGACATTGTCGTAGTGGATATAGTTATATGAATCGAATTTTGAAGGATCGAAAGGCTCAAACCCGGGTGCCAGTATGATGGATCCGACGTTCAGCTCGATAATTTCATCCTGCATGGTATGATCGATGGCATCGACACCGCAAAATTCGGTGCAAATTTTGCAACCGCCGGTTTTGAAATGAATACACTTGTCGCGGTCAATGGCCGGCGTGTTGGGAACCGCCTGGGCATAGGGCACATAGACAGGTTTGCGGCCGGACAACCCCATTTCATATTCGGAGGGAATGAGTTCAAACTCGCGCTGGGTGACATTTGCCTTAATGGTATCCAGGGTGATGTGTCCTGTGGGACATACCGTGGCGCAAGCACCGCAGGCTATACAGGCCTCGGTTTGAATATGAAACGGAGTATCCACTTTCATATCGACCCCGCGGCCGGTTAGGCTGATGGCATTGGCTCCCATTTTTTCACAGGTACGCACACACAGCCCGCAAAGGATGCAGGTGTCGTTTTCTTTCTCAAAGCGAGGTTCTTCTATCCCATACTTTGCCGCCAGCTCTTGAAGCAGCGGTACTTCCGGGCAGCGGGCCAGCAGCAGTTCAACGATTAATTTGCGTCCCTGATGGACCGCCTCTGAATCGGTATTGACCTCCATGCCTTCCCAGATCGGATAGTTGCAGGCGGTGACATAGCGTTTGCGGCGGCCGTCAAAAAGTTCCACCGTACACAGGCGGCACATACCGGCCGGTTCCAGCGCTTTATGGTGGCAGAGAGTTGGAATGTCAACGCCGAATTTCTCAGCCACCTGGAGGATATATTGTCCTTCTTCGCCCTGGACAGTCTGGCCGTTAAGCTTAAATGTAATCATAGATCAATTTCCTCATCTTATCGAATTTGAATGGCGTCGAATTTACATGCGTCGTAGCATATACCGCACTTGATACAATTGTCCTGGTTCAATTCATGCGGCTCTTTCTTTTTACCGCTGATAGCCTCCTGCGGGCATTTGCGCGCACAGACGCCACAGCCGTTACAGGCTTCAGCATCGATTTCGTAGTGAAACAGGGGTTTGCAGACACCGGCAGGGCATTTTTTATCTATTATGTGGGCTTCATATTCATCCCGGAAGTAAAGTATGGTGGTTAAAACCGGATTTGGTGCCGATGTACCCAGACCGCAGAGGGAAAATTTTTGTACCATGCTGCCCAGTTCTTCAAGGAGCTCGATGTCGCCTTTGTCCCCGTTTCCATCGCAGATTCTGGTTAGAATCGCGAGCATCTGTTTGATCCCTTCACGGCATGGGTTACACTGGCCGCAGGATTCTTCTTTGAGAAAATCCAGAAAATAGCGGGCCACATCCACCATGCAGGTGTCCTGATCCATGACGATCATACCCCCGGAGCCCATGATGGAGCCTACTTCATTCAGCTTCTGGTAATCCACCGGCAGGTCTATAAATCTCTCGGGTATGCATCCACCTGAGGGTCCACCCGTTTGCACCGCTTTAAATTCTTTTTTTTTGGGCACCCCACCGCCCAGTTTGAAAACGATATCCCTTAAAGAAATCCCCATCGGAACTTCCACCAGCCCGGTATTGTTTATCTTGCCCACCAGGCTGAAAGCTTTGGTTCCTTTGCTAAGATTGGTGCCCATGCCTGCAAACCAACCAGCTCCTTTTAAGAGGATGGCGGGTACGTTGGCATAGGTTTCTACATTGTTCAGGTTGGAAGGGCTATCCCGAAAGCCCTTTTCCACCGTGTGGATATACTTGGCCCGCGGTCTTCCGACATTGCCTTCCAAAGAGGCCATTAATGCGGTGGACTCCCCGCAGACAAAGGCACCGGCGCCGGTCGATATTTTAATGTCGAAACTGAAATCTGTTCCGGCGATACCCTCACCCAGAAGGCCATATTTCTCAGCTTCCTTGATGGCTGTGACCAGTCGCTTGACGGCCAGCGGATATTCATTGCGGACATAGATTGATCCCTGATTGGAACCGATGGCCACCCCGGCGATCAACATGCCCTCCAGCACGCTGTGGGGATCACCTTCCAGGATGCTGCGATCCATGTAGGCACCCGGATCGCCTTCATCTGCATTGCAGATGACGAAGCGCTGTCCCTTTTGCTTGGCACAGGTTGCCCACTTAATCCCGGTCGGGAAACCCCCGCCTCCGCGTCCCCGCAGTCCAGATTCTTTGATAATACGTATGATGTCGGCCGGATCCATTTCCTGCAGGCATTGAAGAAACGCTCGGTAGCCGCTTCTGGCGATGTATTCTTCAATTGAATCCGGATCAATATACCCGCAATTGCGCAGGGCGATTTTAACCTGTTGGCTGTAAAAAGGGATGTCCTCTAGGTAAGGGATGCCGTCCAGTGGCTCTGCTTCAGCTAGCGCGTTGTCGGTGCGGTCTTCCAATACATTGCGCGCGTCGCGCATCTGGCCGAGGATCCATTTTTTATTGAAGTCACCGTCCATATAGCCTTTAATTGCATCGGCGATTTTGTCTTCGGTGATGTGTTTATACATAACTCTGGGTTTACCGTATCCGAGGATTTCGACCAGAGGCTCTTCTTCACAGAAACCGATACAGCCGGTCTGACATATTTGCACGCCGGTACCGGCAGGGAACACTTCTTTGGCTTTTTCGTAAGATGCCTGGGCCCCGGCAGCAATTCCGCAAGAGGCCATGCCGATGTTCACCTTGACGGCATCCGGCCAATACAGTCGTTTGCTATACTCCTGGCCTATCTTATCTAAGTCATCCACAGAAAGGATTTTCATGGTCTATGCCTCGCATTTTCCGCTTATTCGTATTGATCCAAAACTTTGCCGACTTTATCCGTCGGCAGACGTGCATGCATGTCTTCATTAATTTTTACCACAGGCCCCAGACTGCAGCAGCCGATGCAGCGCACCGACTCCAGTGTAAAACGCCGGTCTTCAGTTGTTTGGCCGTCACTGATGCCCAGGGTCTGCTCGATTCTTTCATGGACACGTTCGGCGCCCCTGACATGGCAGGCGGTACCCAGACAGATGGAAATAATGTTGCGGCCTCTGGGCTCCAGGCTGAATGTGCTGTAGAAAGTTGCCACACCATATATTTTGCTATAGGGGACATCGATTTTAACCGCCAGATAATCCAGCGCCGGCCGGGGCAGATAGTTATAGGTCCTTTGAATCGCCTGAAGCATCATGATCAGGTTTTCTTTATCATTGTCGAACTCTTTTTCGATGATCGCATCCAGCTCTTTATAATCGATTTGAGCGGATGGATCCTTGCTCTGGTCCATGGCCTTGTTCATAGGGGATTCTCCTAATGATGCGGGAGCGTGCGATCCGTCCGAACCACCACGTTTACCCGTCTGATGTCAGCTTCGAATCAGCCTGCTGCCACATTTTGAATGACCACAGGGCAATTCTCAACACAGGCGCCGCATCCGGTACAACGATCTTCGATGATCGTGCGGGCCTTTTTTCTGACTTTGACCTTGAAGTTTCCGGAGGAGCCCTTTACGCTTTCAAGATCTGCATAGGTAATCAGTTCAATGTTTAAATGCCGGCCGACCTCGACCAGTTTCGGTGAGATAATTCACATGGCACAATCGTTGGTGGGAAAGGTTTTGTCCAATTGGGACATCACGCCACCGATAGAGGGGGATTTTTCCAGAAGATACACGTAATAACCGGAATTGGCCAAATCCAATGCAGATTGCATGCCGGCAATACCGCCTCCGACAACCAGTACCGAACCTTTAACCTCTTTAGACATCGTTTCATTCTCCTAATAAAAAGTGACCCAAAACTTCGTCGGTTAATGTTGGATAGGATATATTGATATTTTTAATATGATAAAAATATATTATTATTTTAGTAGTTTGACCTGTAAATTGATGAATTCAGTGTTGCGTTTACAAAAGGGGGGAGAATACCTTTTGGAGATGCGATTGTCAACAGAATTTGAGGTTTTTGGGGTGGAAATTATTTTGAATTTAAAAAAAATCTCCCGGTCTTGATGACAGCCGGGAGATTCTCCTTGAAAGGGGGCTTTGTCTTAGGCGGCTAAACGTAAGGCTTCCTCGGTCACGTTTCGGATCTCATCGGGCGTAAACGGTTTGGGCAGGTAATTGATGGCTCCCATTCGGGCACTTTCAATCGCCGTTTCGATGCTGGCATAGCCGGTAATAATAATAACCTTTGCCTCCGGATTTTTGTCGCATACTGCTTTTAGAAGCTCAAGTCCTTTCACCCCGGGGATTTTGAGATCGAGGAGCACGAGCTTATACGGTCTTGCCTGGATTTTATCAAGGGCTTCATCTTTGGTAACGGCCTGATCTACCTGATACCCTTTTTTGGCAAGAATCTTTCGGATGTTATTGTTGACCGCAACTTCATCGTCGATCACCAGGATGTTTTTGTAATCAGGCTCTTGCTTCATTTGCTGGTATGCCGGCGTGCGCGCAACCTGCTTTTGCATCCGGCGGGCAACCTCTTTTTTAAGTTCTTCATAGGGTTTGATGACAATATCTTCATGGTATAGATTCCGGATATACTCCGGACCGGTTATGGCCGTAACCTCCTCGTAATCGAAGGGCTGATCGATGCTGATAAGTCTGGTGACATCAAATCCTTTATTGGATTTAGCCTTCTTGCCCTTTTTGGCCTTTTTCTGAGGACATTCCGATGTTTTGGTGCCGGCCTTGCATGTGGCTCCTAGTTTCTTAAATATGTCGCAGACCATGTTGCCCACTTCGCAATAATTTTCCAGTGATTCCGAGACCGTGACTTCTACAACCGGAACATCCGAGCGGGTCAATTGTCGGGTATAGTCTTCGCCCGTTTGTCTGGCAACTTCATCCCTGTCAAAAGGCATGTCAACATCAATGGTAACCTGCTCTTTGTCTCTCATTTGGGCGAAATTTTTCTTAAGTTCCTCGTAGGGAAGAAAGGCAACTCCCTCATGGTGCATATTATGGACATACTCAGGACCAGTAATAGACACAACCTCTTCATAGCTGAAAGGCTGATCGATACCGATAAGTTGGGTAGCATCAAATTCTTTATCGGGTCTAGCCTTCTTGCCCTTTTTAGCCTTTTTCTGAGGACATTCCGCGGTTTTGGTGCCGGCTTTGCATGTGGCCCCTAATTTTTTAAATATGTCGCAGACCATGTTGCCCACTTCGCAATAATTTTCGAGGGGCTCCGGCATCGTAACTTCAACAATAGGCATATCCGAACGGCCGAGCATTTTGGTGTAATCCTCGCCGGCATATTTGGTCACCTCATCGATCTCGAAAGGCATATCAAGGTCAATAACATCAATCATCTCTCTTTCTTCTTGTGTTGTCGGGGCTTCAACTAAATTTCCGGACAAAGCATTCTTAACAGTGGTTCTTAGCTCATCCGGCGTGAAGGGTTTGGGCAGATAGTCTAAAGCCCCCAAACGGATAGCTTTAATGGCGGTTTCGGTGGAGGCATATGCGGTCATCATGATTGCTTTTGTAAGGGGCCATTCTTTTTTTACCAGCTTGAGGAGTTCAAGGCCGTTTTGATCCGGCATAACGATATCGGAGATGAGAAGCGAATAACTTTCCTGTGCCATTTTGTCCAAGGCTTCCCGGGCACTCAAAGCATGGGTTACCTCATAGTTGTTTTTTGTTAGGATCTTTTCAACGTTATTACAGATACGCTTCTCATCATCGACGACGATAATTTTGGCTGCTGCTTCCATTTTTCCTCCTTATAAAAAATAAAGGGATGAGACGGATAAGAGCTGATATGATATCTACGCTTCTATTTTGTCACTTTTTACAGCTTTTAAAGCAGATTTCGTGCCAAGCTAGGTATATCTATGTAATCAGTTGAAATAGCAAAGAATATTTTTCTACTGAGATTATAGAATGTCATTTAGTGTATAATAAAAATATACAATACTGCTGTTCAAGAATCTAAACGTCTCGTGTCGTGACTTTAGGCGGAGAGTTTTGTGAGAATTGTGCAAATATGGAATAATATATTGAATTTTATATATAAAAAAAAAGAAAGTCAGATTAATTCGATTTCGGTAGGATTATTTGATCCAAGAAATACAGAATATCGGTAAGTGTATAAAAAATTTATACAGTGAATTTTTTTAGGAAGGTTTATTCCAAAATGTTAGGAAGATTTTGAAAATTAAAATACTATGGTTATTGATTAGGTTTTTGAAGCTTAATGCCGTATTTTTTCATCAAGTTATGGAAATTACTCCGTTGCAGTCCCACTTGTTGTGCAGCCCGGGTCACATTCCAGTCGTTTTTCACGAGGGCATTCAAAATAAAATTTTTCTCGACTTTCCTGACTGCCTTTTGTCTGATTTCTTTTTTAATGCGTTTAAGTTCTTCATTTGTTGAGGGAATATTTTCGATCAAATGCTCGATTTCACCCATATCGCCCAACAAAGGGAGATCTACCAAGTAAATTTGATCTTTTTCGCATAGGATAACCGCCCTTTCAATCGTATTCCTGAGCTGTCTCACATTACCCGGCCAATCATACTCCGTCAGGCGGTTTACGGCTTCGTCGTCAAATCCCGAAATGTTTTTACCCATACTTTGAGAAAATTGATTCAAAAAATGATAAGCAATCGGCAGGATATCCATTTTGCGCTCTTTTAGTGGCGGTAACATGATCGGATACACATATATGCGATAATAAAAATCTTCTCTGAAAGCGCCGTTTTTGACCATCTCCTCTAAATTTTTGTTGGTGGCAAAAATTAAACGGATTTCTACCTGCAGCGGAGAGGTGGCGCCTAACGGTAAGAATTCGCGGGTTTCTAAAAATCGCAGCAACTTGCTTTGAACTTCCAGGCTAATATTGCTTATTTCATCCAGAAAAACAGTACCCCCATCGGCTAATTTGAAAATCCCTTCTTTATCATCCTGAGCACCAGTAAACGCGCCTTTGATATAACCGAACAGCTCACTTTCCAACAGGTTGCTCGATAAAGTGCCACAGTCCACCGCAAAAAATACCTCCTTGCTTTTGCGACTATTGGCATGTACAGCCCTTGCCACCAACTCTTTGCCTGTCCCGCTTTCCCCATAGATCAGAACGGTAGAATCGGTTGGTGCTACTTTTTTAACCATTGTGATGACTTGTTTTATTTTGGGGCTGTTACCGATAAGTTGGTGCGAAATTGATTTGCCTTTTTCTTTTTGCTCTTGCAGTATTCGATTTTGCAACCGTATTTCTTTCTCGGTTACTGCCTGCTGGACGATGGCTCTGAGTTCATCCGGTGTGAACGGTTTTGGCAGATAATCCAGGGCACCCATTTTTATCACTTCAACCGCTGAAGAAACACTGGCATAACCGGTGATTACAATCACCAATGTATCCGGATAGGTTTCTTTCACCCGGCGAAGAACCTCCATGCCGCCCAAACTGCTCATTTTCAAATCCGTGATGATGATATCGAAAGGCTCGGCCTGCATCATTTTCAAGGCATCATAACCATTCAGCGCATAATCAACCTCATAGTTCAGTTTGCTTAATATCTTGATACAGCTCTGGCAAATATTCAGTTCGTCATCAACGACCAGGATTCTAGTATTATCAGGCGACATCTTCTTCTCCGGATTTAATCGGCAGTTTTATTCTAAAGGTGGTACCGCGACCGAATTGGCTTTCTACATCGATGGCCCCGTTGTGCTGTTCGATGATACCATGAGTGATAGCCAAACCAAGACCGCTGCCGTCGTCTTTAGTTGTGAAAAATGGATCAAAAATTTTGTCGGTATCGCTCTCGGCAATTCCAGTTCCCGTGTCCTTTACGGCAATTTCGACGAAATTTTGAAGCGGCTGATAGGTGGTGGTAACTGATATTGAGCCGCCGGGTTCGGTGGCTTCGATCGCGTTGATGACCAAATTGATAATCGATTGCTGAATTTGTCCTTTATCTATGAAAATATGGGGGAGATCTTCTGCGAGTTCGAATGTTAACGTCACATCTTTAAATGCTGCCTGTTTTTTGGTTAAGATGATACTGTCTTTTACAAGTTGATTGAGGTCATTTTCTTTTTTGATTGGCTTTGATTGGCGCGCAAAATCAAGCAGG